>JAAYNY010000250.1 GCA_012520635.1 Clostridiales bacterium
CAATGAAGAAAATCACGAGGTTAAAATAGATGGTTTTGTAGCAGATATCTGTAACGGTGATGAAATAATAGAAGTACAAACAAGAAGCTTTGATCGGTTAAGGAAAAAACTGCCTGTGTTTCTTAAACACTACCCTGTAACCATTGTATATCCTGTTCCTTTTATAAAGTGGATTCAATGGGTAAATCCCACCACAGGAGAAATAACAGCACCTAGGAAATCCCCCAAAAAGGGTAGGCCATATGATATTTTTCCTGAACTATATAAGATTAAGAACCTACTTACTATGCCAAACCTTCGAATTAAAATTGTTATGATGAATGTGGAGGAGTATAGATTCCTAAATGGATGGAGTGAAGATAAGAAGAAAGGCTCTACCCGTTGTGACCGCATACCCATAGAACTTATAGATGAAGTATATATATCAGGGCCGGAAGATTATAGTCTCCTTTTACCTGAATCCTTAGGGGACAACTTTACTTCCAAGGACTACAAAAAAGCCTCTGGTCTCTCAAAGAAGGCCGCTGGCACAGCAGTACATATATTAAATTATGTAGGAACTATCAAAAAGATCGGCAAAAAAGGTCGTGCTTATCTATATACAAGAAAAGATAATAATATAAGTAAAGAAGGAGATCAATCATGAGTACAGAAAATACTGAAACAAACAAGGAATTAGAAACTAACTCACCAGAAAATGAAGTAATCCCCTCCATGGATGACTTTAAAGATCAGATTGACAATTCTTTCAAAAGAATTGTTGAAGGAGACCTTTTAAAGGGTACTGTAATCGGTATATCAGATACTGAGCTTTCCTTGGATCTTGGAACCTACACTGAGGGAATTATTAGACTTGAGGAATTAAGTAATGATCCTTCATTTTCTATCCATGAGGATGTTACCATAGGTGAAGAGTTGTCCGCAGTGGTAATAAACAGAGATGATGGTCATGGTAATATCTTATTATCAAAGAGGCAAGCAGATAATCTTCTAGCCTGGGATAAACTTACTGAGGATCTAGAATCCAAGAAAAAGGTAAAGGTTAAGATAGCTCAAGCCGTAAACGCTGGTGTAATTGCTTATCTATATGGTGTACGTGCATTTATTCCTGCTTCCCAGTTATCTCTTGAATATGTAGAGGATTTAGAATCTTGGGTAGGAAAAGAAATAGAAACCCTTGTAATCACCGCTTCAAAAGATGATAACAAATTAATCCTATCAGGTAAGGAAGTAGAAATTGAAAAGGCAGAAAAAGATAGACAAAGTAAAATATCAAAATTAACCCGAGGCACTGTAACCAGTGGAACTGTTGAAAAGATTATGCCTTATGGAGCCTTTGTTAATATAGGAAATGGTTTATCAGGCCTTCTTCACATTTCACAGATTAGTGAGAAGCGTATTAAATCTCCTAATGAAGTAATCAAAGAAGGTGAGACTGTTAACGTTAAGATAACAGATGTAAAAGAGGGTAAAATCAGCCTAAGCATGAAGGCTGTTCAGGATAAGGAAGAGGTGGTTGAGGATTTTATAGATGTTCCTACAACTTATAGCTCTGGAGATGAAGCAACAACCTCCCTTGGTTCATTACTAAAAGACTTTAAACTATAAAATGTTAACCAACTTTAAAAGGGACTGTTGTAGCAGTCCCTTCTTATATTTATGCCCCAAAGCCTAATAACATTCTGTTTTTTCCTGACTTTTTCTTCTTTCTTTTTTTCTTTTTATTATCCTTCTCATCCTTATCATCTTCTGAGATATTTCCTATGGATTCTACCACTTCGGAGCTATAGATTACATCCCTATTAAAATCATCCAAGGGATTTGAATTATACCTTTGCACCTCTTCATTTATTGAAAGCATTCTTTGGTCTAGGTAAGTAACTAGCTCTGCACATTCTTTTAGCTCATTCCTTATATGATCCGGTGCATTACCTTCAAATTTGTAATGAATCTTATGCTCTAAGCTTGCCCAAAAATCCATTGCTATGGTTCTAATCTGTATCTCTACCTTTGTATCAATGGTCATATCTGATAAAAACACTGGTATAGTTACTATCATATGATAACTTGTATAACCATTTGGCTTAGGATTAGCTATATAATCCTTTATCTTTAATACCTTTATATCGCTTTGCTTGGATATAAGGTCTGCGATTCGATAAATATCCGAGGTAAATGAACATATTATCCTAATACCGGCCACATCATTTATATATTTTATAATATTCTCTACTGTTATGTCCCTTTCATATCTCTGTAGCTTCTTAGCAATACTTTTTGGAGTCTTTAATCTTGAGGTAATATGCTCAATGGGGTTATACTGATGGGCTAACTTAAATTCATTATTAAGAATTTCAAGCTTAGTATTAATCTCCTTTAATGCAGAATCATATAACATTAAAGCACGTTTTAACTCTTCTGTTTCATTGTATAACATCGGAAGTTCCATACGATCACAACCTTCACTTTATTAAATATCAGACATTATTTTATACACTTTGTACAACTTTCCTCTTTCCTAATTAGTATAACATATAATTATGAACAAATATTGAAGTTTATAAATATTAATTAAAAATTAAGAATTACTTATTAGCTATTAATTATTATTTTTATTAGCTATTAATTATTATTTTTATTGACAATGGAAGTATTTAGATATATAATGTTGAAAGAATATAACAGAAAGTGAGGTTAAACATATGAAGTTAAAAATCGGTACTATTAATATCAATGCAAAATCTATACCTTTATGTGGGAATACCTCATGTATCTGTGAAAATCATTTTAGTATATAAGTCGTCCTAGCCTTTTTCTGCCTTAGGATAGGATTAACTATGAATACAAGAGATTTTTGCTTATTTGCCGTGGTATTTCTACCACGGCTTTATTTTGTTGTATAAAGTCGCATTATATAAGATAAACCTTGCACACTATTATATACCGATTAGAAAACATAAGCATTTAATTGATGCAGAACATGGAGGAGTAATGAATAAATTATCACACTATTTAAAGAAGTATTGGTATGTTTATGCTTTTGGGGTCTTTTGTACAGTAGCAGCTGTAATATTAGATATGATCTCTCCACAGATTACAAAGCGAATCATAGACGATGTAATCATAGATGGGGAGGTAAATATACTTCCTTTTCTATTAAGTATAATTTTAATTATGAGCTTAGGCAGAGCAACATTTGCTTATATCAAGGAGTTAACATTTGATTCTTTAAGCTCAAAAATTGCTAGTAAACTTAGAAAACAGTTGTTTAAACACATACAAGGCTTATCCATAAGCTTCTTTGATGAAAACAATACTGGAGAATTAATGTCAAGAGTAAAGGATGATATAGATAGGGTATGGGATGCTCTAGGTTATGTAAGTATGTTAATTATAGAGGTCCTTATCCATACGGGAATTGCTATGTTTTTCATGTACCGTGAAAATCCACGCCTAACTATAATACCAGCTATTGTCTTACCAATAGTAGCTGGCCTTGCCATTTTAATGGAGAGGAAACTAGGAAAGATCTATGGTAAGATCAGTGAACAAAATGCCATGCTAAATACAGTTGCACAGGAGAATCTATCCGGTGTCCGTACTGTAAAATCCTTTGCTAGAGAGAAGTTTGAAATCAAAAAATTTCTATCTCACAACAAAAAATACTATGAATTGAATATGGAACAATCCAAGGTCTTTATTAAGTTATATCCTTATTTTCAATTGATAACAAAACTCTTACCTCTAATTGTTATCTTCTTTGGAGGAAGATATGTAATTAATGGAGACATGTCCCTTGGTTCTTTAGGGGCTTTCACTGAATACTCAATGAATATTGTATGGCCCATGGAGATGTTAGGATGGCTTTCTAATGATCTAGCCTCTGCATTTGCTTCATACAAGAGAATACGAAAAGTCTTTAATAGAAAAACTGATATCATTGAGAGTGATGATCCCCTTGTTCTTGATGAAGTAAAGGGTTCCATTGAATTTGATAAGGTTTCCTTATCAATTAAGGATAAGAATATCCTTTCAGACATTTCCTTTAATCTAGAAGCTGGTAAAACCTTAGGGATTATGGGTGCAACAGGTACTGGTAAAACCTCAATTATTAACGTATTACAGCGATTTTATGATGTATCTGATGGTGAAATACTTATAGATGGGGTAAATATTAAGGATTTATCATTAAGTCAGTTAAGAAGCAATATGTCTCTTGTTATGCAGGATGTTTTCCTATTCTCAGATACTATAAGTGAAAATGTTAAGATGGGAAAAAGAGCTTTTATAAATGAAAAAGAAATTATTGAAGCTTCCAGCTATTCACAGGCTAATGAATTCATTGATAAGTTGGATAATGGTTATGAAACTATTATAGGAGAAAGGGGAGTAGGTTTATCTGGTGGTCAAAAACAAAGGATTAGTATTGCAAGAGCTCTTGCTAAGAAGACCCCTATTCTAATACTAGATGACTCTACATCTGCCCTCGACATGGAGACAGAGCATTTAATTCAAAAATCATTAACAGAGATAGATGCAACAAAGATTATTATTGCCCATAGAATATCTGCTGTTAGGAATGCAGATGAAATTATAGTTCTGGAAGATGGGAAGATAAAAGAAAGAGGTAGTCATTATTCCCTTCTTAAAGAAAAAGGATATTATTATCAGACATATCAGGCTCAATATGGGGCATATGAATCTTCTAATTCTAGTTCCAATCTTGATACTGATGGGGTAGTGTAAAGTGAACTATGAAAACCCTGAGTCAAAAAATTGGCTCTTTTAGAACCTTGAAAATTGCAAAATATAGGGTAATGATAGCTAACGCCACCCTTGA
>JAAYNY010000039.1 GCA_012520635.1 Clostridiales bacterium
CTATAAAATCTATTGATTCAACACTTAATTAGCTATAGTCAATAATTATAGTCTGTAGACTAGGTTTCACTATAAGATTAGGAATTAATAAATATTGGGGGAAATAATGAAGTTTACTGTTTATAATTTACAGCTAGAATCAAAGATATATAGATTTTTTGATGTTATTGATGTTCCTAAGCAATTGAGAGTAGTATATCCACAAGGGGACACACCAGCTATTCTTGCAAATGCTAAGGGTTTTGACTTCCTAGAGAAAATATTCAAAATAGCATCAGTAAGTATGAAGGATAATTGTCTAATCAGAGTAAAGGACAATTCTAAAGATGTTGAGGAATTCCATAACTGGTATCCTAGTTCTACAGAGTTTCATTTGGATATGATAATTTATAACTATCAGTATACACAGATTAGTAGTAAGAAAATCATGAGATTACTGAAGATGTTAGATTATAGTAAGAAGAAATGTATAAATATTACAGTCCCTAATCTTACTTACAATAATAATCAGTGGTGGAAGTTAGAAGGAACACTCCATGTTGGTAAGAGAAGTAGGTTTTTAACAATCTCATCTAATAGCTACGGCTTCTTATATATGGCTAATGAAGCTAGCTTATATCATGATATTGAAGATGATGAGAATGAACGATTCGCACATTCTCATTTATTTGCTTTATGCAAAGATGAAGATCTTCTTGATATGCACTATTATTATGAAGGCTAGTGGTTTATATTCTATGGAAAAACTTATCTTTATTCCGTGATAATAAAAGTCTAGAAAAAAACATGGATCTTTAGAAGAAGGTTTTGCTTGACAAAATAATCCATATACTATATTATAACTGTACTAATATTAATAATACAGTTGATACGGTTAAAAAGTATATTGTTTAAGGAAGGAGAATCCTGTGATAGTTATTGATTATCGAGATCGAAGGCCTATATATGAGCAAATAGTTGAACGGTTTCAAGAATTGATACTGAAAAATGTACTAGAACCAGATAGTCAACTACCTTCCGTTCGTAGCCTGGCAATGGATTTATCTATTAATCCCAATACAATTCAGAGGGCATATGTGGAATTGGAACGGCAAGGATATATTTATTCTGTACAGGGAAAGGGTAGTTTTGTATCTGAGAATGAACGATTAGTTTTAAAGAAGAAAGAAGAAATCCTTGATGAAGCTGTTAAGTTGGCTAAAGTTGCAAGGGAATTTGGAATGAAAAAAGAAGAATTTATTAGGGTAATAATAGATGAATTTGGGGAGGTGTCATAATGATTGAAGTAACAAATGTAAGTAAGAGCTTTGATGATATTAAAGCTGTGGATCAGGTATCCGTACAGATTCAGGAAGGTAATGTGTTTGGATTTGTGGGAACTAATGGTGCTGGAAAAAGCACATTACTGCGGATGTTATCTGGTATCATTAAGCCTGATAGTGGACAAATAAGAATAGACGGTATGGAGATATATGAAAACCCTATGGCTAAGGAACTTATATTTTATATCTCTGACGACCAGTATTACTTTAACAATGCTACACCAAAAGATATGAAGAAATTTTATCAAGAGATTTATCCTAATTTTGATAGGGATAGATTTGATGATTTCCTCAGCCAATTTGAGCTCTCACAGAATCGTAAGATTAATACATTTTCAAAAGGCATGAAGAAACAGTTATCTGTAATTCTTGGTATCTGTGCAAATACAAAGTATCTATTTTGTGATGAAACCTTTGATGGCCTTGATCCTGTGGTTCGTCAAGCGGTAAAGAGTATCATTGCCAAGGAGATAACGGAACGGAAGATGACAACTATAATAGCATCCCATAACCTTAGGGAACTGGAAGATATCTGTGATCATGTTGGGCTTTTGCATAGAGGGGGTATTCTCTTCTCAAGAGATCTTTATGACATGAAATTAAATATTCATAAGATTCAATGTGTATTTAAGAATGAAGATGATTCCCAGAAGGTATTTGAGAGTCTTGACATAATAAAACATGAGCAAAGAGGTTCTTTATATATGATTTCAGCCAGAGGTAATCGTGAGGAGATTGTCAGAATTTTTGAAAAGGTGGATCCTGTATTTTTTGAGGTGCTTCCATTATCTTTAGAAGAAGTATTCATTTGTGAAACGGAGGTAGCTGGTTATGACATCAAAAAACTTATTTCTTAAATTACAAAAAGAAGATATGAAGAGACGGGTTTGGACCATATCCCTATCTATGTTGGCATTCTTCCTCCTATTCACGGTTGTATGTGCTATGAAGGTAAGTAATTTTGTATATGAGCTTAAGAGGGTAGAATTTGAACATTACTCAGAATGGGCTTATGGTCAAATCAAATACATGATGAGTCCAACCAACGAGTATTTGATAATTATTACTATAATAGGTGCAATAATATGTGGACTAAGTGGTTTCTTCTATCTACACTCCAAGAAGAAAGTAGACCTATATCATAGTATAGCTGTAAGAAGGGAGAAATTATTTGCCATAGTCTATACTAATGGCCTGCTTATATATATTGTACCTTACCTAATTAATTTACTTTTGTGTTTTATCATATTAGCTGTAAATCATTACTTTACGATGGAATTGTTTCTTCTGGCCATAACAACATTTGTCCATAACTTACTTTATTATATACTGATTTATACAATTACCATAATTGCTGTGATGTTAACTGGCAATGTAGTAGTTAGCTTTCTAGGAACAGGTGTATTCTGCTTTTATGGTTCCTTTGTAGTCGCTGTATTGGAAGAGTATTTTTGTCAATTTTTTGCGACTTATTATGTTTCAAGTAAAATTGATGACCTAATGACGGCACTATCTCCTATAGGTAACTACTTTAATACAGCTAAATATATAGCAAATGGCTTTGGTAGCGAAGTTATTACTACAATTTTATTAGTTATTGCTTTTACTTTGCTTTTTATTTTCCTTGCGGTTTTCCTATACAAGAAGCGTCCATCAGAAGGGACTGGAAAGGCCATGGTATTCAATGTATCAAAGCCTATTATCAAGCTTGCACTAGTAATTCCTCTATCTTTAGCCGGTGGAATCTTGTTTGGGAATATAGCTCAGAGTTATTATACGACATGGCTAATATTCGGACTGGTATTTTCATTAATTATAAGCTATGGAATTGTGGAGATTATATATAACTTTGACATTCGAAAGGCCTTTAGTGGGAAACCTTATCTTCTAGGGTCAGCTGTGGTTGTATGTATAATAGTGTGTGTTTTTAAGTTTGATTTATTTGGCTATGATAGTTATATACCTAATAAAGAAGATATAAAAGCTGTCAGTGTGGCTATAAACGGAATAGATAGTCATATAAGATACTTTGAATTGCAAGATTTGAATCAGAATAGAAGATATGTATCAGATCAAGATTATCAATTAAAACATATGGATATGACGGATTTTGAATCGGCCTATGGAATTTCTGAAATAGGTATTGAGTATACCTTGAGGAATAAAAAAGCAAGGAAAGAAGCAAATTTCTTTTATATTAATGAAGTAGATGATGAGGGAAGCAAGTATTTGTACTATACAATAAAATACACCCTTAAAAGAGGAAAAGAGGTATATAGGGAATATATGATACCAATTAATAAAACTTATGACTTATTACAGGATGTTTATGAGGATTTGGATTACAAGAAGGGACACTATCCAATATATCAATTGAATGGTGATCAAATCAAAAAAGTTTCATCCTATAATCAATTTCAAGAAAAAGAATTTAGTCTAAATACAGATAAGAAAAATGAGTTGCTTGAAATATATAGAGAAGAGATAAGTAAACTTAGTCTAGATGATGTTATTGAAACCCAACCTATAGCAACATTAGTATTTAATATTGATTATTTTGATTTATTGTACTATGTATATCCATCCTTTGAAAATACAATATCGTATCTTAATAATCATGGATTTGATGCCAGTAGGGTGGCCCAACCCAAGGATATCATGAAGATATCTGTTATCAACTGGGACTATGTTAAGTATACCGAGATTAAAAATGCAAGAGCCACTGAGTCTGTAGGTACAATGTATACTAATATGGATTCAGAAGGAAGAGTAACCTATACAGATGTATCCTTCATAGAAGAAATCTATTCATCATTAGTATTAGAAGATTATTATAGTGATAATTCTGTATTGTTTAATGTGGAGAATTCCATTGATGTAATAGTAACCATTCAGATTGATGATCATGGAAATTATATTGAGAACAGGTATTATTTTAGGGCCGGAGAGGTACCTGACTTTGTAAAAAGGGATATTGGGTTTGTAGATTAATCTTTTTATTTATAATTTTATATTTGGCTTTATATAGTCGAGTAGAAGCTGGCATTTAAGGGCTTTCTGCTCGATTATTATTTGCCATGAGATGCCACTATATTGTGTTTGCTATCTTGACAAACACTACATTTTGTATTATATTTATTTTCCGAACAATAGTAAGATACCTTTTTATGGTACTAGATTTTTACATATATTTTTGCATAATAGGGAGGAAATAGGGATATGAAGATTATTAAAAGAGATGGTTCAGAGGAGATTTTTGACTTTGAGAAGATAGTTGCTGCAGTAACAAAGGCTAATAAGTCTACTGAGAAGCAATTATTAAGTGGGGAGCAGATTAAGGATATTGCAGAGTATGTGGAATACAAGTGCAATAAACTTGACAGAGCAGTTTCAGTAGAAGAGATACAGGATATGGTAGAAGATCAGATTATGTCTACTGGAGCCTTTGAACTAGCTAAGAATTATGTGAAATATCGATATCAGAGATCTCTTATTCGTAAGTCGAATACAACAGATAATCGAATACTTTCCCTTATAGAATGTAATAATGAAGATGTGAAACAAGAAAACTCTAATAAAAACCCAACTGTCAACAGTGTACAGCGGGACTATATGGCTGGTGAGGTTAGTAAGGATCTTACCTCAAGGTTGCTTTTACCTCAGGATATTGTGGAGGCAGATAGACAGGGAATTATACATTTTCATGATTCTGATTATTTTGCTCAGCATATGCATAACTGTGATTTGATTAATCTAGAGGATATGCTACAGAACGGAACAGTAATCAGTGGAACCTTAATTGAGAAACCCCATAGTTTTTCTACGGCCTGTAATATAGCCACTCAGATTATCGCCCAGGTGGCAAGTAATCAATACGGAGGACAAAGTATTAGCCTTTCCCATCTGGCTCCATTTGTACAGATATCTAGAGAGAAAATCCGTGCAGAGGTGTTAGAGGAAGTGCAAATCCTAAATAGTTCCGCCACAGAAGAAGAGATACAGGAAGTGGTTGAGAAGAGACTTCGTAGGGAGATTAATAAGGGTGTGCAGACTATTCAGTATCAAGTTATCACACTAATGACCACTAATGGGCAAGCACCTTTCCTTACGGTCTTTATGTATCTTAATGAAGCAAGAAGTGAGGCTGAGAAGAAGGATTTGGCCATTATTATTGAGGAGACTTTAAAGCAGCGTCATCTAGGAGTGAAGAACGAAGCAGGAGTGTGGGTGACCCCTGCATTTCCAAAGTTAATCTATGTTCTTGAAGAGGATAATGTGGCTGAGGGAACAGAATATTATTATCTTACTGAGCTGGCAGCAAAATGTACTGCCAAGAGATTGGTTCCTGATTATATCTCTGAAAAGAAGATGATGGAGCTTAAGGAAGGAAATTGTTTTCCTGTTATGGGTTGTCGTAGTGCTTTAAGTCCTTGGAAGGATGAAGAGGGTAATTATAAATTCTATGGACGTTTTAATCAGGGAGTGGTTACCATTAACCTAGTTGATATTGCCTTATCATCAGGTAGGGATATGGATAAGTTCTGGCAGATATTTGATGAACGTCTTGAGTTATGTTACAGGGCACTTATGGAGCGACATAATCGTCTAAAGGGTACCTTATCAGATGCGGCTCCAATTCTTTGGCAGTATGGTGCTTTGGCAAGGTTAAAGAAGGGAGAGACTATAGATAAGCTTCTTTATGGAGGATATTCTACTATTTCTCTAGGTTATGCAGGTCTATATGAGTGTGTAAAATACATGACTGGAAAGTCCCATACTGATGAGTCAGCATATCCTTTTGCCTTAGATGTTATGAAGTACATGAATGATGCCTGTGATCGTTGGAAGGACGAAACAAATATTGGATTTAGCACATATGGCTCTCCAATTGAAAGTACTACATTTAAATTTGCAAAATGCTTACAAAAGCGTTTTGGTATTATAGAAGGTATTACGGATAAAAGTTATATCACTAATAGTTATCATGTTAATGTAAGTGAAGAGATAGATGCTTTTTCAAAGCTTGAATTTGAAGCTAATTTTCAGGCACTATCCAAGGGTGGAGCCATTAGCTATGTGGAAGTACCAGATATGCAAAACAATATTCCAGCAGTAATGTCCTTGATCCAATTTATATATGATAACATTATGTATGCAGAGCTCAATACCAAGAGCGATTATTGCCAAGAATGTGAGTTTGATGGTGAGATACAGATAGTTAAGGATTCTTATAATAAGCTTATCTGGGAATGTCCAAAGTGTGGCAACCGTAATCAGGACACTATGAATGTTGCTAGGAGAACTTGTGGTTATATAGGAACCCAATTCTGGAATCAGGGAAGAACTCAGGAGATTCAGGAAAGGGTGTTACATCTATAGTATGAATTACGGGGAAATAAAAAAATATGATATTGCAAATGGGGAAGGTGTCAGGGTATCCCTGTTTGTGTCTGGTTGTACCCATCACTGTAAAGGTTGTTTCAATGAAGAAACGTGGGATTTTAACTATGGAAAACCCTTTACAGCTGAGACTGAAGATGAGATTCTACAAGCCTTATCCCCTGATTATATAAGTGGCTTATCCCTACTTGGAGGCGAACCTTTTGAGATTAAGAATCAAGTTGTGCTTCTGCCTTTACTAAGGAAGGTGAAGGAATTATATCCACATAAGAATGTCTGGTGTTATACAGGATATTTATATGATAGGGAATTGCTACAGGAAAGTAGAGCCAGATGTGAATATACAGATGAGATTTTACAATATATTGATGTTCTGGTGGATGGAGAATTTATAGAGGATTTAAAGGATATTAGTCTTGCCTTTAGAGGTTCTTCTAACCAAAGAATTATAGATGTGAAAAGATCTCTTGAAAGTGGTAAGGTTTGTTTGTGGGAATTAAAAGAAAAGAGTGTGTGATTTAAGTTAACTATATAAGGAGCCCATTTATAGGATGAAATAATCTCTATAGATGGGCTCTTTTTTTATGGAAGTTTATTTTTCTAGATTATGTTCTTTTATAAAATCTCCTAATATGTCACTGAGGTTTGGACTAGAAACCTCATCAAGTTCATAATGAACACGGGTGTAAGGTTTATTTATATTAATAATTCTTGTTAAGTCAATAGGTGTGCCTATAATAACAGAATCACAATTAGTATTATTTATTGTGGTTTCAAGATCTTTTAATTGCTGCTTACCATATCCCATAGCTGGTAATAAGGTTCCGATATTTGGGTAGATACTAAAGGTTTCTTTTAACTTTCCAACAGTAAAGGGACGAGGATCTACAAGTTCCTTAGCATCAAATCTTTTTGCAGCAACAGTACCTGCACCTAATTTCATCTCACCATGGGTTAAGGTAGGACCATCCTCCACTACCAATACCCTCTTGCCTTTAATAATGTCTGGATTATCTACGGTTATCTTAGACTCAGCCTTAATTATCTTAGCAGTAGGATTTACCTTATTAATATTAGCTTCTACGGTAGCAATATCTTCAGGACGGGCACTATCAACCTTATTAATAACTGCTACATCAGCCATTCTTAGACTTACTTCTCCGGGATAATAACTAAGCTCATGGCCGGGACGATGGGGGTCAACTACTGTTACAGACAAGTCTGCCTTATAGAATGAGAAGTCGTTATTACCACCATCCCAAAGGATTACATCACAGCCATCTGGATCATTTTCAGCAGCACGTAAGATATCTTCATAATCAACACCAGCATAGATTATATTGCCCCGTTCAATGTGAGGTTCATATTCCTCCATCTCCTCAACAGTACATTCATGCTTCTTCAAATCATCAATTGTTGCAAAACGTTGTACCCTTTGTGCAACTAAGTCACCATAAGGCATGGGATGTCTGATAGCAACAACCTTAAGATTCTTTTCCATAAGGTACTCGATAATTGCCCTAGATGTTTGACTTTTTCCTGCACCAGTTCTAACGGCACAAACAGAAATTACAGGCTTGGTACTTTTAATAGAAGTACTCTTTGATCCTTGAAGGGTAAAGTTGGCACCAGCTGCATTTACAATAGCAGATATAGCCATTACATCTTCGTATTTTACATCACTATAGGCAAAAACACACTCATCTACCTTTAGCTCCTTAATTAAGTCAGCTAATTTATCCTGAGAGTAAATTGGAATTCCATCTGGATACAAAGATCCAGCTAATTCTGAAGGATATTTTCTGTCATCTATATCTGGTATCTGTGCGGCGGTAAAAGCAACAACATTGTAAAGCTCATTGTCACGAAAATTAGTGTTAAAATTGTGAAAGTCACGACCAGCTGCCCCTATAATGATAATATTTTTCTTGGCCATTTGTATTCCTCCTTGGGTTTATATAATTTAATATAAAACATTTTATACCTAAACATCATAAAAGTAAAGCATAAAAATAAATATTTTATGCATAAATTTGCATTGGGACAGGGATGAGACAGGGGGAGACAGGGGGACGTTTCCCTTGTCTTGTTTTTGGTTGATTATTTATCTGATTATTTCTTTGATTATGGTTCTGTTATGGTGTGTGAGGGATGGTCTACTTGAGTTTAGTAAGAAGTTTTATAAAATGTTACCTATTAGTTGCTCTACATTTAGGGAAAATGGTACTTACAGGAGCTTATAATTAATCATGTTATTGAAGCTTTATTATGTTTTATTTCTAAAAACAAATTGGCACTACTGAAATTGATTTGCAGATTCCTGAAATCTGCGAAGTCAATGTGTATTATATTGTTAAGATAGTATATAATATCAGTACAAATTACTACTAATTAATATTCATGATACATATAAGGAGTGGAGATTATGTACTATGGGACAAGCTACAAATCGCCAGTGGGAGATATATTTCTTGCCAGTGATGAAAATAATATTATTGGATTATGGATTGGTCGGCAAAAATATATTGATAAAACCATGCCAAAGGATATCAGGGAAAATGATAAACTTCCAATCATAAGGGCAGGAGTACAGTGGTTGGATGATTATTTTGCAGGGAAGAATCCGAAATTGTCAGGGCTATCTCTTGCTCCAATAGGGAGCCAGTTCAGGCAAGAAGTGTGGAAGCTTCTCCTGGAAATACCATATGGGGAACTGACAACATACGGAAGCATTTCCAAGGAAGTAGCAAGGCGTATGGGGAAGGAGAGGATGTCTGCTCAGGCAGTTGGTGGTGCTATCGGACACAACCCCATATCAATAATTATTCCTTGCCATCGTGTAGTAGGGACAAACAAAAGTTTGACCGGTTATGCAGGTGGAATTGAAAAAAAGATAAAACTACTTAAGCATGAAGGAGTGGATATGTCGGATTTGATTATCCCCAAAACAGGGACTGCTTTGTAGGGCAATAGGGCAAATGTGTACGATATAGTGTTAGCCAGAAATCAGAAAGGGTGATAGATATAGACGATTTTCAGACTTTCTTAAATGATATTGTGGAGCCAGGTAAAAAAGAAAAAATGGAAAGTATTTTTAATTATATTGAAAAGAATTTTCCTAATCTTAAGGAAGAGATTAAATGGAATCAACCTATGTACAGTGACCATGGTACATTTATTATTGGATTTAGTATTGCAAAAGGTCATATAGCTGTGGCACCTGAGGAGGTAACAATCAGCATCTTTGAAAATGAAATTAAGAAGGCTGGATATAGCTATACAAAAGGCTTGTTTAGAATCAAATGGGCGGACCAGGTGGATTTTAATCTATTGTATAAGATCATTGAGTATAATATTATAGATAAAAGGGATGTCACCAGTTTCTGGAGAAATTAAATTAAAAACATTTAAAAAACTATTGATAAAATATTTTTTATGTGCGATAATAGTAACAGTTACTAATTTTATAAAAAATGATTAAATAAGGTAGTGTAAAGTGAACTATGAAAACCCTGAGTCAAAAAATTGGCTCTTTTAGAACCTTGAAATTTACAA
>JAAYNY010000251.1 GCA_012520635.1 Clostridiales bacterium
AACAATAATTTAGTATTTTCTAAAAAATAACAATACAAAAAGGAGTGGCACAATATGAAAAAACAAGGATTTAACCCCTATCTACCATCATGGGAGTACATACCAGATGGCGAACCTTATGTATTTAATGATCGAGTATATGTTTATGGCTCTCATGATCGCTTTAATGGCTATGCATATTGCTTAAATGATTATGTGTGTTGGTCAGCACCAGTGAATGACCTAGCTGACTGGCGTTATGAGGGAGTAATTTTAAAGGCTACAGATGTAGAGGGTAATGAAGATCGTGATAGCTGTCTTTATGCTCCTGATGTTGCCCAAGGTCCAGATGGAAGATATTATCTATATTATGTTGATAGTAAACGTTCTATAGTATCTGTTGCTGTGTGCGATACTCCAGCAGGTGAATACAAGTTCCATGGCTATGTACAATATCCTGATGGAACAAGATTAGGTGAGGGAGAAAATGATGAACCTCAATTTGATCCTGGAGTATTGGTAGAGGGCGATAAAGTATATCTTTACACAGGTTTTTGTGCAATTGGTGACAAAGCCAGAAGTGGAGCCATGGCAACGGTTCTTAGTAGTTCAGATATGATAACCGTATTAGAAGCACCTGTTATAGTAGCTCCAAGTGAACCTTATAGTAAGGGAAGTGGATTTGAGGGACATGAATTTTTTGAAGCACCTTCAATAAGAAAACGTGGAGACACATATTATCTAGTATATTCTTCGATTTTAATGCATGAGTTATGTTATGCAACTAGTAAACATCCTACTAAGGGATTCAAGTACCAAGGAACAATAGTTTCTAATAGCGATATGGGTATTAGTAGTTATAAACCTGCTGACAAACCCATGGCTTACGGAGGAAATAACCATGGCAGCATAGTTGAGATTAATGGGAAATGGTATGTTTTCTATCATAGACATACCAATGGAACCAATTATAGCAGACAGGCTTGCCTTGAAGAGATTACATTTTTAGAAGATGGATCAATTCCACAGGTAGAATTAACATCATGTGGTCCAAATGGTGGTCCTTTAAGAGGGAAAGGTGAATATCATGCATATATTGCATGTAATCTTTTCTGTGATGAGGAGTCAGTTTATACAGATTTTACAGCGTCATGGATGAATAATCAATTTCCAAAGATTACACAGGATGGAAGAGATGGTGATGAAGAGATTGGCTATATAGCCAATATGAAATCATCTGCCACTGCAGGATTTAAGTACTTTGACTTTAAGGGAGTAAAGAGAATAAAGATAAAAGTACGTGGTTACTGTAGAGGAGATTTTGAAATAAAAACTTCTTGGAATGGTCCTGTTATTGGGAAAATACCTGTTATCTTCTCCAATGTATGGAAAGAATATTCTGCTGATATAGAGCTTCCAGATGGAGTTCATCCACTTTATATAACTTATAATGGTGAAGGTAGTGCGAGCCTTGCCTCCTTTACTTTGGAGTAGTTCAATAAATATATGCATAATAAACCCGGTAGACTTTTTGAAAATCTACCGGGTTATTTTAATCTTAATCTACTCTAGCGTAAGTAAAACTACGGATTTTGCTGGAATAGAAGCATATATTTGATTGTTTTCAATTCTGATATTGTGATAAGGCTTTTCCATCACTGTTTCTGGCTGTTCAAAGGTGTTTCTATCATTTATTTTATCTGATGTCAATATTGTAGCTGATATTTTGCTTTTATTTTCACCCTTAAGTGTACAATCTATCTCAACATCATTTGTAGGATCTAGGTTACATATTGTTATATGGATTTTACCTTCTGAATCCATTGATGCGGAGGCACTAAGTTGTTTGATTTTTTCATTACCATAGTGGTAATAGGTCTCTTCTAGGTCAATGTCAAGCAAGCTGGAGTTTTGATGTACGGAGAACATTTTAAACACATGATATGTGGGAGTTAATATCATTTTATCCCCATCTGTTAAAATCACAGACTGTAGCACGTTAATCATCTGTGCCAAATTAGCCATGTGTATACGGTCGCAGTTGTTGTTGAAAAGGTTGAGATTAATACCTGCTACTAAGGCGTCCCGTAGGGTGTTTTGTTGGTAAAGAAAGCTTGGATTGGTACCTGGTTCTACCTGATACCATGTACCCCATTCATCTATTATAAGTCCTACACGCTTTTCCTCATCGTACTTATCCATTATCTTAAGGTTTTTCTCTATTAATTCTTCCATAAATAATGTCATTTGCAAGATACTAAACCATTCTTTTTCATCAAAGTCAACTGCTGAACCCTTAGGTTGGCTCCAGTCTAGTGGCATGGTGTAATAATGGAGACTTAATCCGTCCATATATTTACCAGCATTTTTCATAACTACTTCAGTCCAATTATAATCATCTGCATTAGCACCACAAGCTACTTTATATAGTTTGTTATCTCCGTAATTCCTTAAATATGTAGCGTATCTACGGTATTCATCAGAATAATATTCTGGACGCATATTGCCTCCACATCCCCAGTTTTCATTGCCTACAGCAAAATATTTTAATTTCCAAGGTTTCTCCCTGCCGTTTTCTTTTCTTAGATCAGTCATTGGAGATTGACCGTCAGAGCTTATGTATTCAACCCATTGTTGCATTTCTCTTACTGTACCGCTGCCTAGATTACCGCTTATATAAGGTTCAGCACCAATAAGTTCACAAAACTCTAAGAATTCGTGGGTTCCAAAATGATTGTTTTCTGTAACTCCACCCCAGTTTGTATTAATCATAGAAGGGCGTTTTTCATATGGTCCAATACCATCCATCCAATGGTAATTGTCTGCAAAACATCCCCCTGGCCATCTAAGAACAGGTACCTTCATTTCTCTTAAAGCATGTATTACATCTTTTCTAATGCCATTAATGTTGGGAATAGTAGAATCTTTGCCAACCCAGATTCCCTCGTAGATACATCTTCCCAGATGTTCAACAAAATGCCCATAAATATTTTTGTTGATAAGATGCTTTTTTTCTTGTGAGTTTACTTTTAAGCTTACCATACTAAAATCCTTTCTTATGTTGTGGTTATTATATGTTATTAGTGATATTTTTTACTAAAAACGATTAACTATAATTAATATAAAGCATAATAACATAAAAATCAAGAAAATAATAAAAATAATCTAGTGATTTTGAACAAAAAGTATTGACAAAAGTCAAAACAAATACATATAATATTACATAACGGAAAATCGTTAAATAAATTTAGTAAAAAATATTAAGGTTATCCAAAATTCCAAAAGGCGGAGGTATGGAGATTTGAAAAAAACATCACTTAAATCTATTAATTTAAAGTTTCTTATTACAAAAATGTCTGGGAGCATACGGGTTAAATTAGTACTGTCTTTCTTGATACCAGTTTTATTTATTATTGTATTGGGCATTAGTGCTTATAGAAGTTCGTCAAAATCAATAATTAAAACATTTACTGATGCAACTGTTTCC
>JAAYNY010000040.1 GCA_012520635.1 Clostridiales bacterium
ATGATGGGCAGGATACAATTATAGAAGATAATCTAGGGGACAATCAAGATAATAGTTATCAAGAAGATGAGGAAACCCAGGGGAATCAGATAATATCAGATGAAGAGTTTCCTTGGGAAAACTTTTGGGATCCTAATTGGGATGATGAGGAATTTGAAGATGATTAAGCTTACACTTATGGAGGTATCCTATGAATATAGGTAAGATACCTGAGACTATACTAAAGCGGTCTGTATTAAACCAAATTAGACATAAAAGAGATGAGGTGCTGCTTGGTCCTTTAGTTGGAGAGGATTGCAGTATGGTTGGTCTTAGTAGTGATGAAGTCTTGCTTATGTCTACAGATCCAGTAACAGGTGGAATAGATGACTTTGGCTTAATAGCAGTTAATGTTAGTGCAAATAATATTGCAGGTAGTGGTGGAGAGCCATTAGGTATAATGCTTTCAATATTATTACCTGTAGACACCTTGGAAAAAGAATTAAAGAAATTAATGTATGATGTGGAGATAATCTGTGAACAGCTTAACATTGATGTCCTTGGGGGTCATACGGAGTTATCTAATGCGGTAAATCAGCCAGTAATAACTGTAACAGGTATAGGAAAGATAAAAAAAGAAGATATTATAAAGAAATCTAATGTTTTGCCAGGTCAAGAGATTGTTATGACTAAATGGGCTGGTATTGAAGGAACATCCATACTTGCAAAGGAAAAAGAAAAAGACCTTTTAACTAAGTATTCCTTAAGTTTTATAAAGAATGCACAAGAGATGTTAAAATATATATCAATAGTTCCAGAAGCTAAGATAGCTAAGGGTCTTGGAGTAAGCTCCATGCATGATATAAGAAGCGGAGGAATATTCGCCGCCTTATGGGAAATTGGTGCAGCATCAAAAGTCGGGCTTGAGGTGGACTTGAATAAAATCCTACTAAAGCAAGAGACGGTAGAGATATGTGAGTTCTTTGATCTTAATCCCTATATGTTAACATCTAGTGGCTCAATGCTTGTTATAACTGATAAGGCTAATTATCTGGTGGATCAGCTTAAAGAAGCGGGCATAGCGGCAGCAGTTATAGGGCATATAAAGGAAGGAAATGAGCGTGTTATTATTAACCAAGGTGAAAAACGTTATCTTGAACCACCAAAGTTAGATGAAATATATAAGTTAGTATGTCAGTCAACATAAATATGGTATATAAGTGAGGGATCGATATGAGAGAAAAGATTTTAGCGGCCATTGATAAGAATAGTAAATTATCAGCAGAAGATCTGGCCATAATGCTTGGTTTAAGTGTAGAAGAAGTTAAGAGCATCATAAAGCAGTTGGAAGACGAACATATTATATGTGGATATCCTACTTTAATTAACTGGGATAAAGTGGAATGTGAAAGAGTTACAGCCTTAATCGAGGTTAAGGTAACTCCACAAAGAGGTCTAGGATTTGATAAGATTGCGGAAAGAATCTATAAATTTGATGAGGTTCAGTCGGTCTATCTTATGTCTGGAGGCTTTGATCTTACAGTTATAATCGAAGGTAGGACAATGAGAGAAGTTGCCAACTTTGTGTCAGTAAAGTTAGCACCTATGGAAGCGATTTTAAGCACTGCTACTCATTTTGTACTAAAAAAGTATAAAGAGAATGGTTTACCTCTTGTACATACCCATAAGGATGAAAGGATGTTGATTAGCCCTTGAGAAACCCATTATCAAAAACAGTAGTTAATATAAAGCCCTCTGGTATAAGAAAATTCTTTGACATCGTAACTGAGATGAAGGATGCTATATCACTTGGAGTTGGTGAGCCAGATTTTGATACCCCTTGGCATATTAGGGAAGAAGGTATTTACTCTTTGGAGAAGGGGAGAACCTTTTATACCTCAAATTCAGGTGTTAAAGAACTAAGAGTAGAGATATCTAATTATCTACATAGAAAATATGATTTACAATATAACTATGAAAATGAAGTACTTGTAACTGTAGGCGGAAGTGAAGCTATTGATTTGGCACTTCGTGCTATGGTAGATCCCGGAGATGAGGTCTTAATACCACAACCATGTTTTGTGTCTTATGATCCTTGCACTGTACTTGCAGGAGGAGTACCTGTTAGTATAAATCTAAAAGAAGAAAATGAGTTTAAGTTAACAAGAGAAGAATTATTATCTGCTATAACAGATAAGACAAAGATTTTATTTTTAGCTTTCCCCAGCAATCCTACTGGAGCCATCATGGATTATGATGACCTAAAGGATATCGTTGATGTAATTATAGAAAAAGATTTATATGTAATATCTGATGAAATTTATTCAGAGCTTACCTATGGTAAGAAGCATGTATCTATTGCTTCCTTTCCGGGTATGAAAGAGCGTACAATTGTTATTAATGGATTCTCAAAATCTTATGCTATGACAGGTTGGAGGCTTGGCTTTGCAGCTGGTCCTAAGCTTATACTTGAGCAAATGACTAAGATACATCAGTTTGCAATTATGTGTGCTCCGACTACTAGTCAATATGCAGCTGTTGAGGCCCTAAGGAATGGCGATTCTGACGTAGAGATGATGACAGATGCCTATGATAAGAGAAGAAGATATCTTGTAAATGCACTTAGAAATATGGGGCTTCCTTGTTTTGAGCCTTACGGAGCGTTTTATGTATTCCCATCTATTAAAGGTCTTAATATGACGTCAGATGAATTTGCAACCAAGCTATTAATGGAAGAAAAGGTTGCTGTAGTGCCAGGTACTGCCTTTGGTGAATGTGGAGAGGGTTTTTTGAGGATTTCTTATGCTTATTCCATTGATAATCTTAAGATTGCATTGGAAAGAATAGAACAATTTGTTGGAAGATACTTAGGAGGTAATTAAAATGTCTACGATAAATGTGGACCATATTAATCCATTTTTGATGGCATCCTCAAAGATCTTTAAGGAAATGTGCCATATAGATACAACAGTAGGGAAGCCATATCTTAAAGATCCGATCTTTGTGGATAATACAATAGCTATAATTATTGGGTTTACTGGTGAGATGAAAGGTCAGGTAATGATAGCTTTCGAGCACTCTATTGCCTGTGATATTGCATCCAAGATGATAATGATGCCAGTTACAGAGATGGACGAGCTTTCAATGAGTGCTATCAGTGAAGTTGGTAATATGATTTTAGGTAATGCAGCAACAATATTTTCCAATAAAGGTATTATAATTGACATTACCCCCCCTACCATAGGAAGGGGAACTATGTCTTTTACCCATTCTTTATCTCAAAATATATGTATTCCACTGGAATATGATGGTGGTAAAAAGATTGAAATTAATATTGCTATTAAAGAATGATTGCATAGTGTAAGGAAGGGAGTGATACGGTCATAGCACATGCCATAGTTTCATGGGATATGGCCGTTTTTTATGAACATAATTTTACTAGAACCGGAGATTCCTGCAAACACTGGTAATATTGGCAGGACTTGTGTAGCTACAAATACCAAATTACATTTAATTGAACCTATGGGTTTCCGCTTAAGTGAAAAGCATTTAAAAAGAGCTGGAATGGATTATTGGAAGTCTGTAGATTTGGCTGTTTATGACAACTATCAAGATTTTTTAGAAAAGAACAATAATCCTAAAATATATATGGCCACAACAAAAGCAGTCAAATCATATACTGAAGTTAAGTATGAATCTGACTGCTATATAATGTTTGGAAAGGAAAGTGCCGGAATCCCAGAGGAAATATTACTTTCCAATAAAGAAAATTGTATTAGAATTCCTATGGTAGGAGATATAAGATCTTTAAATCTTGGTAATAGTGCGGCTATCATCCTTTATGAAGCCCTAAGGCAGAATAACTTTCAAGGGATGAATATAGAAGGTGACTTACATAAACATGACTGGAGTGAGGCCTAGTTTCTTTTATGGGGATTTAGCTAGGGTGAATATGAACTCGGTTCCTACTCCCTCCGTGCTGATAACATTGATATTCTCATTATGGGCTTGGATGATTTCTTTAGTGATGGAAAGTCCCAGCCCTGTTCCTTTTTTATCCTTACCTCGAGAGGCATCTGTCTTGAAAAAGCGTTCCCATATCTTTTTTATAGAGTCTTTTGGGATTCCAATACCATAATCTTTTACAGATATAAATATCTTGTCTCCCTTCTCTTCAGTAGATACATCAATTTGTGAATTGATATGGCTAAATTTAATAGCATTATCTATTAGGTTATATAAGACCTGCTGAATGTTACTTATATCAGCATCTACATAAGTCTCATTGGATGAGAATATAAGATTTAGGGTTATTTTTTTGTCCCGACATACTCCTTCAAAGCTTTCAGCTGTTCTCTTGATAATGAGATTTATATCAAAAGACACAATATCAAGCAGGGCACTGCGGCTTTCAAATCTATTAAGCTCCAAAAGGTCGGATGTAAGTTTTGTTAATCTTTCTGTTTCAAAAAGTATGATTTTGATATATTTATCTTGCATATCTGTTGGTATAGTACCATCCAATATAGCCTCTGCATACCCCTTAATGGAAGTTAAGGGTGATCTAAAGTCGTGGGATATATTGGCGACGAATTTCTTCTGATAATCATCAAGCATACTAATTTCTCTTGACATATATGAAATGGCAGCACCCAAATTCCGATATTCATTAAGTCCTTTAATATTTAATTTGTAATTATAATTACCAGAACTATACTCCTTAGCCGCCTTCATAAGACTTTTAAGGGGTTTAGCTGTAATGTAATATATATATATAAAAATCACTAGCAGTAATGCAAAGAAGATTAAAAACAATATATTAATTACATCTAGATATATATTGGATTTGTTCTCAATCTCGCTCATTGGTGAATGAAGTACAATATATCCCCGTAGCTGGAAATTATAATCCACTCTATGGATAATACTAAGCATTGGTTCAGAGAGTAAGCCTTCAAGCATAGTATTTTCAGATAGGGTCTTTTCTAGGAAATTGGAATCTAAGTCGTAAAGATTTATAGTAGGAGGATTATCTACATTAGAAGAATCTGCTACTATGTGGCCATCACGACTTACAATCCAAACTCGAATATTCAGATAATTATCAATGGATCTAAACTGCATAGCTATGTTATCAAGAAAATTATCATCTTCAAAAAAGTGACCTCTGTAGGATGAAATTATTAAAGATG
>JAAYNY010000041.1 GCA_012520635.1 Clostridiales bacterium
GGATAGTGCCTATGGAGGCCATGCAGTACTGGTTACAAGTATGGCTTATGATATTAATAATCCCAATAAAATTTATCTAAAACTGTATGATAGCAATTCACCAGGTCTTAATGTTACTGGAACTTTGGAAAGAGTTGCAGCTACGAAAGAAGGTGAGTTTACAAATAAGTATAAATTCAGCTATAAACATGATGATAAGTTATCCTTCAATACAATTATGCTCAAAGAGATAGAGCTACTTAATGGAGATGAAGTGTTTTATAAGCAATAAAACAATATATAACATCCAAAGTTAATAGATAATAATGAAAGCTATAATAAAAAATGAAGTCTTACGACTTCATTTTTTATTATTCAGATAGTTATTGTAGGCCTTTCCATGAACCATTTATTACTTTCGTATAACAGTGCCTGAATATTCTGTGAATATAGTTACATATAGGTAACCATTTTTAGAGGTAGGAACTGAACATGCTGCACTCTTTAAATAAATATATCCACTATAAGTACCATCATTATAATAATATACACTAGGCACATATGAGGATGGTGAACTCATATAATCTGGAAATTGCTCAGGTCTAATTTGAAAAGTGTAATCTACTTTCTTAGTAACACTTTTTGATGGGCTAGGGGCTTTAACAGTGCCAGAATATTTTGCATGAATTTCTACTTTTAGATATTGCCCGGACATTCCCAGGGGAGCATGACAGGCGGCACTTACTAAATATAGAGTTCCCTTGTATGTACCATCATTATAGTTGTATGTTTGGGGTACATATGAGGATGGTGAACTCATATATTTTGGGAAATCTGAAGGATTGATTAGAAAGTTATAAGTATATTCATAAGTCGCAGTTTTGGAAACAGTAGATGCTAGAGCTGTTGAGCCGAGGCTACTTAGTATTAGGGTTAAGACTAGCAAAAAACAGGTTGCTTTCTTTGAAATTTTTGCTGACATAATTATTCTCCTTTCATATTAGGAATTTTAAATTATATAAACTGTATAAAGAATAAGTTTATATAAGTGGAGTTTACCACTAATTAACCAACTTGTCAATAAATTACAGGATAATAATGTAATTGTTTAACAAATAAATTAATTAGTTATTGTTAATTTCGTCTAAGGATTTATATTGACATTTAATTTACAAAATGATAGTATGCAAAAACATGTAACATTCCATATTAGAAGGAGAATACTATGTCGTTTCAATATGAATTAGAAAAAGAGTTAAAGGTTTTGTTAAATAAAGAAGAATATAATTCTTTACTTAAGCAGTTTGATTGGGATGAAGTTAGAAGTCAGACAAATTATTATTATACGGATGATAAGGATCTTATTAAAAATAAAGGTATTACAGTTCGTATTCGGGAATGCAATAATATAATAGCCTTGCAAGTTAAAGTACCACTTCATGAAGAAGGTGCTTTCCATATGAAGAAAGAGTTTGAAACTTATATTAAAGATGTACCTAAAGTCATAGAGGGTTCTATTATAAGTAATTTATGTTCAATAGATTTACCTAATGTTACTCTGGCAGGTTCTTTGGTGACGAAACGTCACATATGCAAGCTGGTTGATGGCATTGAAATCTGTCTTGATAAAAGTAAATACTTTGATATAGAGGATTATGAACTTGAGATTGAGTACGAAGAAAATATTGATCCCCTTATTTTTGATATCTTAAATAAGAATAAGATTAAGTATCATAATAATGTGGAAGGAAAGAGCAGAAGATTTTTTAATTATTTGGAAACTAAACCATATAAAAATTAAAAGATCACATATATAATTTTCCAGATAAAAGATGGTATTATTACTAAATATTTGATAGACATTTGACTATTATTTCGCTATAATGTGATAGAAACTTGAAAACTTACAGTTGTAAAAAAAATGAGGTCGCAAGACTTCATTTTTTAGTTGTAAGAATTCTATATGACATAATATTATGCTTAAAGCCCCTAGCCTCCCATCATAGTGGAGATACATAAGATTTGCAGGGGTAGAAAGGAAGAAAATGCAGAAAATATCAGGGGCTAAGGCTCTAACTGAATATATCTTACACTCTAGTAAAGATAAATCAAACAAGTCATTATTGGTGCTTTTGGTACAAGGATTATTAGCAGGAATATATATTTCCATGGGTGCAATAGCATATCTTAAGACGGCAGCATCCGTAGTAGAATCGGGATTAGGTTCATTTCTTGGTGCACTAATCTTTCCCCTTGGTATTATAGCAGTGCTTTTTATGCAAGCAGAGCTTTTTACCAGTGACTGTATGGTTATGACAGCTGTTTACGCTGGACGAACCAGAATATATAAGATATTTAAGATATTGGTGATAATAATTTCGGCTAATATTATTGGTTGCGTGTTTATGGCTTTTTTAACCAACATGTCAGGTATTTTCAATGCTGATGTTATGGAATATGTTAGAGCTTTAGCCATGAAGAAGGCCTATATGCCATTTGACCAATTATTAATAAGCGGCATACTTTGCAATATAATAGTTTGTACTGGTGTATGCCTGGCCTATAGTTGTCAAAGTGAAGTGGCAAAAATAGCGGTTCTTTGGTTGTCTATCGCAGGATTTACTTTATCAGGAACAGAGCATGTAGTGGCCAACGTATATTATTTATTCACGGCCTATTTTTCTGGTGCAGATATTGCACTTATAGATATAATATATAACATTCTAGTATCATCTATTGGTAATTTTATCGGAGGAGGTATTATTGTCTCCGGAGCCAACTATATACTGGCATATAAGGATATTCCAAAGAAATAATATTTAAAAGCTTTTAGAGCAAAAAATAATCCT
Source organism: Clostridiales bacterium (assembly GCA_012520635.1). Lineage (GTDB taxonomy): Bacteria > Bacillota > Clostridia > Lachnospirales > Lachnospiraceae > Mobilitalea. Next base: position 2,829 of record JAAYNY010000041.1, read on the forward strand.
CATAGATTAATAGAAATATTAATCTATGAGGAATTTTCATTTTAACTACTTATTACCTTCTGTTTTGTCATTTTCATTTTCTTTAATTTTTAGTTCTTGAATATAATCTTCTAATTCTTTAGGATTTTTATTATATAGTGAGCTATATTCTCTAAGTAGTTCATCTGAATTTCTAAACTCACTTCTACCTAGCAGATAATCTGTAGAGACATTAAAGTAATCTGCCAGCTTTATTATAATATCCTGAGGAGGAAACCTCTGTTCCAGTTCATAGAAGGAAACCATCTTAGGAGTCAATCCTAAATAGTTTGATAATTCACTTTGAGTAACTCCTCTTTCAAGCCTTAATTCTTTCAATCTCTTCCCGAGCATACATACACCTCTTTTAATTATTGTACGTTGAAAAAAAGGTATTGACAATGTACAAAAAGTACTGTACTATATGTACTATAAGGATAAAAAAGTAAAAATATTCCCCGCCATTAATATAACTCCCATATATTCTATGTTCATATAGAAGGATACCTGCATATGTTATGTAACTTACTGACATATGCAGGTATTCTTGTTTTACAATAAAATGTATAGTGACTATAAAATGCTTAATATTGACAATATTCAATAGAATGTTAAAATTAATTAAAAATAGCTATATACTGGATGAGAAAGGGTTATTTAAGAAAAAGCCTAGCCTGTAGGCTTGTATGTAGTACTTAAGATAAATATAGGGGAGTAGCAATGAATAATAAAGATATATTAAGAATATTAGGTATTGAAGAAATTAAGAATGAAGAAGATATCACACAAGCTTATAGAGATAGGTTGATGTACGTCAATCCAGAAGACGATGCGGAAGGTTTTATGGAATTGAGGGAAGCTTATGAGAAAGCAATCCGATTGCTTCATGAACCGGAAGAAAAAATAGACATAAAAGAAAAAAATGATGTTGATTTATGGATAGATAGGGTTCATACAGTATGTATGTCAATAAAAAAACGTATTAATGCAGAGTGTTGGGAAGAGCTCTTTAGAGATGACGTATGTATAGGGATTGATACTAATATAGAAGCAAGAGAAAAATTATTATCATACCTTATGGAACATTATTATTTACCTTATGATATATGGCAGATTATAGATAGGGAGTTTGATATTACTGCCAATAAAGAGCACTTATACGAATTGTTTCCTAAGAACTTTATAGACTATGTTGTTTTTCATAGTAATAATGAAAGTTTTCTAGATTACAACTTATTTGACGTGGTTCCATCCGATGATGAGGATATAGATGAATATTTGAGGAAGTATTTTAATTTAAAAGCTTGCATAGACCAGGAAGAGATAGGTGAGTGTTCAAAAATCATTGAAGATTTGGAGAGATATAGAATCTATCATCCCTATGTGGACGCTGAAAAAATTCGCTTTTATATAGAGGCAGATAAATTGGATGAAGCGATCAAACTATCAGAAAATCTAATTAGTATATACCCAGAGGATCCGTATATCCTTTCTGTCTGTGCAATAGTTAAGAATAAACAGAAAATGTATGATGAAGCAGAAGAACTATTTCAGATGATTCTAAATCAACACCCCAATTATTATTTGGCAGTACTGGGCTTACTTGAATGTTTATGTGATATTAAGGAATATGTAAAAGCTAAAGAATTACTTATGAGTTTACCAGATTCATATCATGGTTATGATATTATACAAAATTATTTGATTAAAATTAATGAAGTATTAATTCCAATGTATAAGGAAAGTCTGAAGGAGAAAGAAGATAATAAAATAAAATTAGAAATAGCTTGGTGTTTATATCAAAATCAACGATTTGAAGAAAGCGTATCTGTTTTAGAGGAGCTTCCTACAGAGATCAAATCAGAATATGACTTTATTAATTTAGATGGACGAGCTTACTTATCCTGTGGAAAATACAAAGAGGCCTTGGATAAACTAAAAGTATGGGTTAAGGCTATACTTGATACAAAAAAAGATGAAAGCCTACAATCAAAGAAAAGATATGCTAGGCTTGGATATGCTTATTACTCAATTGGACAATGTTATGTTAATCTAGAATCTTATGATGATGCCATTAAGTATTTTGAAAAAAGTGTTGAAGTGGAAGAAGATTACAATAAACTATTGCCTATGGAAAGGATAGGCTATACTTTTTTGAAGATGAAAGAGTTCAATAAATGCGTAGATATATGTGATAGAATTCTTGAAATTGACAGTAGTTATTATACTGCCTATCTTCATCGCCAGGAAGCACATTTTGAACTTGATATGGATCAGGATGTCATAAATGATTATCATGCCGGGGTCCAGATCTTTCCTGGATATATAAAGCCCTACATATTGGCCATAAAAGTTTTTATAAGACATAATCAAATAGATGATGCAAGGTCTGTTATAGATGAGGCTAAAAAACAAGGGTTAGATAGCAACGAACTTACTTTAGCTAGTATTAAAATCAAAAGGATAATGTCAGAAACACGGCAAGAAATATATGAAGCTATTGAAGAATGTGAAGCTTTAAAACATAATTTACACTCTAAAGAAAATGATATTGAAGATCCAATCAGTGTTGATTATGAAATGCTACTTCTTAGAGTACGTGTTGATGAATATGGCAAGGCATTGGTCATTATTAACTCTATAATTGAAGAAAGACCAAAAGAGGAGTTTTATTTATTTGTAAAAGGAAGAATATTAAGAGATTATGAAAGATACAAAGAAGCTATCAGATTTTTCAACAACTTACTGGATGGAAACCCTAGAGATGAACGGATATATTATGAAATAGGGTTATGCTATAGTAATCAAGGGGAAAGCCAGCTGGCACTTGATAATTTTCTTAAGGTTGTAGAGATTAATCCTAATTATTCAGATGTAAATTATAGAATAGCTGATATATATCTTGATTCCCTTAAAAAAAGTCAAAACCTTGAATTCTATAACAAAGCATTACCCTTTGCTGATAGGCAACTAAATATTAGTGAGAGTGATAGTTCTTATGTGTGCAGAGGATTGTTGCACATGAATGTATATGAGTTTGATAAAGCCTTATCTGATTTTTATAAGGCCTATGAACTTGATAATGACAATTTATCCGCTTTAAATAATATTGGATATACATATCTTTTAATGAGAAATATGGATAAGGCCATAGAAACATTAGGGCAGGTCATTGAAAGGGTTTCAATAGAATCATTTCGTCTACCTTACTCTAATATGGCAAGGGCTTATCATATACTAAAAGATTATGATAGAGCCATAACTTATTATGAAATGCTGCATAAAGCATATCCTGATGAAGGGTTTTTTATTGAGAGGTTATCTCTTATATATAAAAATGCAGGTGACTTAAATAAAAGCATTAAATGGATAAAAAAACTGAATAAAATATCTGCTATTAATGACATAAAGATCAAGAGGGAATTAGGTAATATCTACTTTTTGAAGGGAAATAAGTTTAGAGCTAATATATATTACATGGCGGTATTAGGTGATACTAATTTTAAAGACTATATGAGTTATGGTGAGTTTTTATTTCTTAACAAAATGTATTCTTATGGAAAAATAATTTTGACCACATCAATATTTCATTCAGGTTATTATGATGATGCATATATAGATGCTAGTAAGAATGCAGGGAGATTGCATTGGCTGGTAAGGTTATTATACAAATGGTCACCAAGGATAAGAATTAAAACATATGATAAAAAAGCAATAAAATATGCAGGTAAAGTAATTAAGGCCATATGCAACAACCATGGAGGTGAAGATGAATATATTAAAAATCCCAGCATTCGGAAAAGCAAGATTCTAGACCTTGCATTAATTTATCTTATTATGGGAGATGAGATAAAGGCAGAGGAATATCTGAGCTTGGCTTCTAATAGTTATCCATGTTCACGGTGCTATCATGGAAAATGCATACGATTCTATGAGATATATGGGATGCTTTACGAATCTAGAGATCAATTAGATAAGGCATTAGATTGCTATAATATATTAACTGATGAGGAAGCAGCTAATCCTTTGTATATAAAATTATTAAAAAATGCAAAAGCTAAAAAACTAAGGAGGTAACTAATGATTATCGGCATTGACTTAGGCACGACAAACTGCCTTGTTTCGTATTTTACTGAGGATGGACCAAGGATTATCCCAAATCGTTTGGGTAAAAATCTTACACCCTCAGTTGTAAGTATAGATGATAATAATCAAGTATATATTGGTGAGACAGCTAAGGAAAGAGAGTTTTTGTATCCAGAAACAGCTGCCAGTGTATACAAAAAACATATAGGAAGTGATCGAAAATACAGATTGGGGAGTAAGGAATTCAGTGCAGAAGAATTATCATCCTTTGTACTTCGTGCACTTCGCCAGGACGCAGAGTTATATTTGAATCAGCCAGTTACAGAGGCAATTATTAGTGTTCCTGCCTATTTTAATGATATAAGAAGAAAAGCAACAAAGCGTGCAGGTGAGCTGGCAGGATTAAAAGTAGATAGAATTATTAGTGAACCTACTGCAGCAGCTATTGCCTATGGTCTTTATCAGGATAGAAGCAATAAGAAGTTTTTGGTATTTGACCTTGGGGGAGGAACCTTTGATGTATCTATTCTGGAATTATACAATTCAATAATTGAGGTAAGAGCAGTTGCTGGAGATAATTATCTAGGTGGAGAAGATTTTACAGCAGTACTGGAAAAGTTATTTTACGATAAAAATCCTCAATTAGAAAAGAATTTTCTTGATGAGAAAACAAGAAAGTACATTTATGGTCAAATGGAGCTTTGCAAATTAGAGCTGTCAGAAAAAAATGATGTAACGAGAACAATTAAAGTCAAGGATGATGAGTACACATTCCATATGGATAATGCAACTTATGAAGAGGCCTGTGAAGAATTATTTGATAGAATTAGAAATCCCATAAGAACCAGCCTGGCAGATGCCAATATTCGTATTAAAGATATTGATAAAGTAGTTCTAATAGGTGGGGCAACTAAGCAGCCAATTATCAGAAAGTTTGTAAGTAAGCTTTTTGGAATGATACCAGATACATCAATAAACCCTGATGAAGCAGTTGCACTTGGGGCAGCCATTCAAGGA
>JAAYNY010000003.1 GCA_012520635.1 Clostridiales bacterium
GGCTCAACTGGAATACCAAAGGGAGTAGTGGCTTGTCATAGGTCGGTAATTGATTATATTGAGAATCTTTCAGATGTACTAAAGATTAACCAAGATACCGTGTTTGGCAATCAAACCCCCTTATATGTGGATGCTTGTCTTAAAGAGCTATATCCTACCTTGAAATTTGGGGCAACAACCTATATCATACCAAAGAGTTTGTTTATGTTCCCGCTAAAGCTAGTTGAATATCTCAATGAGAAAAAGATTAATACTGTTTGCTGGGTTGTATCTGCACTAACTATGATATCAGCATTTGGAACTTTTCAAAAAGAAGTACCAAAGTATCTAGATACTATAGCATTTGGAAGTGAAGTCTTTCCTATAAAGCAGTTTAATCTTTGGAGAAAGCACCTTCCTAAAGCCAGATTTATTAATCTTTATGGACCTACAGAATGTACTGGTATGTCTTGTTATTATGAGGTTGATAGAGAATTTGAGCTTGATGAGGCTATTCCTATAGGAAGACCCTTTAAGAATACAGATGTGTTTCTTCTTGATGATGAGGACAAGCTAGCTAGTCAAGGTGAAGTTGGTGAGATTTGTATCCGTGGTACTTCCCTTACTCTGGGATATTATAAGAACCGTGAAAAGACTGATGAGGTATTTGTTCAAAACCCCTTAAATAATTCTTATCCAGAACTTATTTATAGAACTGGTGATCTTGGGAAGTATAATAATAGGGGAGAGCTGGTATTTGTATCCAGAAAGGATAATCAGATAAAGCATATGGGTCATCGCATAGAACTTGGGGAGATTGAAGTTGTGGCTAATATGCACCCTGATATAAAATATGCTGCCTGTATATTTGACGAAATAAAGAAAAAGATTATACTATATTATGTTGGTGAGATTTCCAAGGCAGATGTGGCAAGTTTTCTAAAGGAGAAGTTACCAAGATATATGGTACCAAACATGATAGAAATACTTGAAAGTATGCCACTTACCCCTAATGGGAAGATTAACCGAGTATTGTTAAAAGAAAAATATAAATCATAAAACAAGGAGATTATGAAATGGACGAAATACTTGAAATATTAGAAGGATTACACCCAGAAGTTGATTTTGAGACATGTACTACCTTAATAGATGATAAAATCATCGACTCTTTTGATATTGTTACCCTTATATCAGACATAAGCGAGGAGTTTGATATTACAATACCAGTAGAGGATATTATACCGGAGAATTTTAACTCTGCAAAGTCTATACATGCTTTGGTCAAGAGAATATTAGAGGATGAATAATAGGGGGCTTTATGCTTTTTACATCATATGAGTTTATCTTATTTCTAGTAATTATATTTTTACTATATTATGTTATACCTAAAAAATATCAATGGATGTTACTGCTTTTGGCAAGTTATGTGTTTTATAGTTACGCTGGGATAAAATATCTTTTATATATTCTAGTAACCACAATATCCACATACTTAATTAGCAGACAAATTGGAGAACTCTTTCTATCTCAGAAGCAATATCTTAAAGAGAATAAGGAATACCTATCTAGAGAAGAAAGAAAATTATATAAAGCAGGGATAAAGGGAAAGCAAAGAAAGCTTCTTATACTTTGCCTTGTATTTAATTTTGGTATACTAGGGGTACTTAAGTATTCTGATTTTACAATTAATAATATTAATTCACTGCTGGATTTACTAAGGGTAGGGAAGAACATATCACCACTGGGTTTTGTGGCACCCTTAGGAATTTCCTTTTATACATTTCAATCTATGGGGTATATTATAGATGTTTATAGAGGGAAATACCCTTATGAGAAAAATATATTTAAGTTTGGATTATTTGTATCCTTCTTCCCTCAACTAATTCAAGGACCTATAAGCCGTTTTGATGACTTGAAGGATTCCTTATTTGCAAAACATTCATTTGATACAAGAGCTATATCCTTTGGCTTTTATAGAATACTATGGGGGTACTTTAAAAAACTTGTGGTAGCAGATAGGCTTCTTCCTGCAGTTATTACTATAGTAGGTAATCCTGATGAATATCAAGGGGTATATGTATTGGTTGGAATGTTCTTTTACGCTGTAGATTTATATGCAGACTTTACAGGGGGCATTGATATAACAATTGGTGCTGCTGAAGTCTTTGGAATAACCCTTAAGGAGAACTTTGAGAGGCCATATTTCTCCAAGTCCATAACAGAATACTGGAGAAGATGGCATATTACAATGGGAACATGGTTTAAGGATTATATATTCTTTCCCATATCTGTTAGCAAATCCATGCTAAATCTATCAAAAAAATGTAGGAAAAGATTTGGAGATGCCATTGGTAAAAGAGTTCCAGTATATCTGGCAACAATCATGGTATGGCTTACAACCGGTATATGGCATGGCGCTGCCTGGAATTTCGTAGTATGGGGACTGCTTAATTGTCTTGTAATCCTAGTATCACAAGAATGTATACCTTTATATAACAAATTCCACGCTAGATTTAATGTGGGACATACATTTTGGTACCGATTGTTTCAGGTGGTTAGGACATTTTGGTTAATGAGTTTTATACGAATCCTAGATTGCTATAGAGATGTAGGAACAACATTTCGTATGTATGGAACCATATTTACAAAATGGAACTGGAATGAATTGTTTGGGGGCAGCTTATTAAGGCTGGGTCTAAGTATAGAAGACTATATTGTCTTATTGGTATCTTGCCTGTTGATATTATATGTTAGCTTAGCTTCAAGGTCAGGAAGCTTCAGAGAAAAGCTTGCCGCAAAGCCTTTAATAGTTAGATACTTATCCTACTTCCTACTAATATTATCTATTCTGATATTTGGGGCATATGGAGTTGGATATGATTCAAGTCAGTTTATATACAGCCAGTTCTAATATTAGAATAAAGATTGACTATAATAAAAAGGTTTTATAACTGCAGCATAAGAAAGGTTGAAACCTATCATGAAGATTAATATAAAAAAGATCCTTATAAATATTCTAGCCATATGTTTAATGGTGGGAATAATTATATTCATACAAGAATTATTTATGCCTAAATACATGTCTGAGATACCAGAGGGTAATCTTGTAGAAGAATATTATAAAGAAGAAAAAAAGCATGATGTGATATTTGTAGGGGATTGCGAAGTATTCTCCAATATATCTCCAATCACCTTATGGGAAGAATTTGGTATAACAAGCTACATAAGGGGTAGTGCTCAGCAGCTTATCTGGCAATCCTATTATCTGCTTGAAGAGACACTGAAGTATGAGAAGCCTGAGGTGGTTGTATTTAACGTGCTTTCCATGAAGTATAATGAGCCTCAGAAAGAAGCATATAATAGACTTACCCTTGATGGTATGAAACTTTCTAAGCAAAAAATAGATGCAATAAAAGCTTCTATGATGGAAGATGAAGATTTAATAACTTATATTTTCCCCCTTCTAAGATATCATTCTAGATGGAATGATATAAAAGCGGAGGATTTTAAATATTTGTTTGGTAAGGACAAGCAATCTCATAATGGATATCTTATGAGAGTAGACATTAAGCCAGTTGGTTATATTCCTAAAGGAAGAGTTATGGCCGACTATAGTTTTGGAGATAATAGCTATTACTACTTAGAGAAAATGGCTAAGCTTTGTAAAGAAAATGATGTGGAATTAATCCTTATTAAGTCACCAAGTGTATATCCATATTGGTATCCACAGTGGGATCAGCAAATGGTTGATTTTGCAAAAGAAAATGATATAACTTATATTAATTTTCTTGATCTAGCTGAGGATGAAATAGGTATAGAATATGATAAAGATACATTTGACGGGGGACTTCATCTAAATCTATCTGGAGCAGAGAAATTCACCAGATATTTTGGCCAAATTCTAAGTAATGATTTTAAACTATCTGATCACAGAGATGAAGAAGAATATCAGGAAATATGGCAGGATAAAGTAGATTTTTATTATGCCATGAAAGAAGATCAGGAACGAGAGCTTAAGGAATATGGATATCTAAAAAGCTATGGTGCCATTGCTCAGTCCATAGATGATGAAACAGAATAGTAGAATTGACAAATATCTATGTATGGAATAAAATATTTTCATATAGGGCAAATTGGTAAATATGCTAATCAATCTATAAGATAGGAGAAAAATATGAGAAAGATATTTCTTTTTATATTAGTTTCAATGTTGTTGGTAGCTTGCGGTACTAAGGAAGACCCAAACACACCTAATAATGTGGATACTTCAACACAAGAAGACGATCAAAATGATAAGAATCAGACTGAGCTAGAGGATAATACTGATAAGGAACCTGGAGGATTTGCATTTATCCATAATGGTGTCAGCATATACATGAACACCGACGTGGAACCAGTAATAGATGCTTTAGGTGAAAGCTTAGAGTATTTTGAGGCAGAAAGCTGTGCTTTTAAGGGTCTTGATAAGTTCTATATCTACCCAGGTTTTCAGATTACAACTTATCCCAATGAGGGAAAAGATTTTATATCAGCAGTTGAGATAATGGATGATAGCGTAAGTACTCCTGAAGGAATCTATCTTGGTTCAACCGTTGACGATATGATATCAGCATATGGAGATGATTACGTAGAGTCACAAGGCTTATATACCTATACCTTGGATGACTCCAATCTGCAATTTATAACTATGGAAGATGAGATAATTGCTATTAACTATCTTGCTATAGTAGAAGGTTTAGAGTAGAATATTATACTAGAAAACAACTAATGGATTTATCCAAAGTGGCTTCTGCTAAATTGCGGAAGCCATTTGAATTTTAAAGGGGTGATATTAATGGGCGAAAGTAAACGAGATAAATCACTTGGAATTAAAACTACAGGTTTAAGGGAGTGGAAAGACAGGAGAGATCAATATAACCGTTATGAAGCCACACCTTATAAGGCTTTAGACAGGTTGTTCAAATATCACAAACTTAGTAAAGATGATAAGGTTGTAGATTTTGGTTGTGGTAAAGGAAGGGTAAGCTTTTATATACATAACCGCTTTCAAATTCCTGTAACGGGAATAGAAGCAAACCCTATTACATATGAAGAAGCCTTAGATAACAAGAGAACCTATATATTAAAGGCAAATCATATAAGTGCTCCTATAAATTTTCAATATGGCCTTGCGGAGCACTATCAGATAGATTATGATGATAGTTGCTTTTATTTTTTTAATCCATTCTCTGTAGAAATATTTAAAAAGGTTGTTACAAACATTCTATTTTCTGTAGCAGATAGTAAGAGAACAATTCATCTAATACTTTTCTATCCACTACCAGAGTTTAAGAGATACCTTGAGCAACATACACCTTTTGAGATGATTAATAAAATTAAGATGCCATTGACTAGTGATAAGTATAATAAGTTTCTTGTATATAGATTACAAGAAGATATATAGTAACTAGACAGATTAATAAATTAGACTGTAACTTAAAGAATGTTTTATACATACTATATATAAAGAATAATAATTAGTTTGAGGTAATAAGTATGTCGTATAATCAATGGAGTAATGGTCTAATATCTCTAGAAGAAGCAATCCAAATAGCATTACAGGAAGTGCCTGGTAGAGCAGTTAAAGCTGAATTAGAATCAAAGAATGGTCTTTTAATTTATGAGGTTGACATTGTGTCAGATTATGGTGACTATGAAGTGAGAGTTGATGCATCTACTGGAAATGTTATTAGGGTAGAATACGATTAAGGAATAAAATAAGATAAAATAATAAATTGAAGGGAGAAAACAGCTTATATAACGAAACATTTAATAGAAGCTGTTAACAATACATGAAAAAAGGACAGGTTTATGAAGGAAGAGTAATTCGTGTGGATTTTCCTAACAAAGGAATTGTATTTATAGATGATAAGAAGGTTATCGTCAAGAACTCAGTTCCAGGTCAAAAGATACGTTTTGTCGTTAATAAGATAAGGAAGGGAAGAGCAGAAGCTAGGTTGCTTGAAGTATTAGAAAAGTCCCCACTTGAAGGTAGAGGGGCTGCTTGTAGTGTGTTTGGGGACTGTGGCGGATGTTCTTATCATAGTCTTAACTATGAGCAACAGCTAGACCTAAAAAAAGAGCAAGTAGTTGGTCTTCTCGATCAGGTATGCAAGGATTATGAATTTGAAGGCATAATAGGAAGTCCTATAGAATGGGCATATCGTAACAAGATGGAATTCTCATTTGGTGATGAATATAAGGATGGACCTCTGTCACTGGGACTTCATAAGAGAGGTAGTTTTCATGACATACTTACTACCGATGATTGTGCAATTGTAGATGGGGATTTTAATAGGATATTAAAAAGTGTACTAGATTACTTTAGAAGTCAAGGTATCAGCTATTATCATAAGCAAACCCGCATAGGTTATCTTCGCCATCTAGTGGTTAGAAAGGCTGTATACACAGGAGAGATACTTATCAATCTAGTAACCACTTCACAGTCTTCTAGTAGCAGCCTAGAGCCTATTGATAATGTGGCTGACACAGATCTAGTAGACTTAAAATCAAATGCTGAGAAAGAATTGCTTGATGGTCTGGCAGGCCTATTAAGAAGTCTTGAACTAGAAGGAAACATTGTAGGTCTACTTCATACCTATAATGATAGTATAGGGGATGTGGTGCAAAGTGATCGGACCGAGGTTCTATATGGTAGAGACCATATATATGAGGAACTTCTGGGATTAAGGTTCAAGATATCAGCCTTCTCATTCTTTCAGACTAATTCTCTTGGAGCAGAGGTTTTATATAATAAGGCCAGAGAATATGTAGGGAATACAAAAGATAAGAATATATTCGATCTATATAGTGGAACAGGAACAATTGCACAACTTCTAGCTCCTGTAGCAGGAAAGGTAACAGGTGTTGAGATAGTTGAAGAAGCAGTTGAAGCTGCCAAAGAAAATGCTGATTTAAATGGGCTGACTAATTGTGAATTTATCGCTGGTGATGTGTTAAAGGTAATAGATGAGCTAAGTGAAAAGCCTGATATTATAGTTCTAGACCCTCCAAGGGATGGGGTACATCCTAAGGCCCTGGAAAAGATTATTGATTATGGGGTTGATCGGATTGTATATATTTCTTGTAAACCTACTTCATTGATAAGAGACTTAGAGATACTACAAGAAAGAGGATATAAGGTGGAGAAGGTTTGTGGGGTGGATATGTTTCCGCAGACGGTGCACGTTGAGAGTATAATTCTGATGACGTATTGTGGTTCAGAGGAGAAATAATAAGACTTGAGCACAACATATAGTGGTTGTAGGCTGAAAAAAGGGTCAAAAATCGGCTAAAATATAGATGACATTGGATAATTAGAGTTATGATAGATGGTAATTGGGAA
>JAAYNY010000042.1 GCA_012520635.1 Clostridiales bacterium
CTCCTGTCTTTTTCTTTGCTTGAAATGAGACAAGAGAAACGTCCCCCTGTCTCACCTCTGTCTCATTGACTTATAATAGTGGTGAATATATAATAGCATTATTAATCAAACTAATTATCCTACTGTATACTCAAGAAAGGAAAATGATAATATGTCAAGGATGCCACTTGTTTTTGTAGGACATGGTTCACCTATGAACGCCATAGAAGATAATGATTATACAAGGTCTTGGAGAGAGATGGCAAAAAAGTTACCAAAGCCAGAAGCAATCATATCAATTTCTGCCCACTGGTTTACAAAAGGTACTAAGATTATGAATGAGGAAAATCCAAAGACTATCTATGATATGTATGGATTTCCAAAAGAATTATATGAAATTGTTTATAACTCACCTGGATCACCCAGTATTGCTAAAGCTTCTATGGAACTGATTTCAAAGGATACTGAATATGATAATTCTTGGGGAATTGATCATGGTACTTGGTCTGTATTAGTTCATATGTATCCGGACAAAGATATACCTTTGTTCCAGATTAGTGTAGATGCCTACGCCCCTCCAGAAGCCCATTACAAAATAGGACAAGAATTAGGGGCTTTAAGAGATAAAGGAGTTCTCATATTTGGAACTGGAAATATAGTTCATAATCTTAGATTAGTGAACTGGGATATGGGAAATAAGGGATTTGATTGGGCGTATGAATTTGATGATTATATATATGAAAATATTATTAACAAGAATCATCAAAATATTATAAACTACCAAGAGTTGGGTCATGTTGCAAAGCTTGCTGTACCAACAACAGACCATTTTTATCCTTTGTTATATGTACTTGGGGCATCAGATAAAGATGATAAAATTAGTGTATATAACAAATCAGGAGAACTTGGATCATTGACTATGACAAGTTATATATGGGAATAGCATAAGAAGGAGGATTAATATGACAGAAATAAAAAAAGGTACTAACCGTTTTTATGTAGGTGAGTCAGAAGAAAATCCACTAGCTGAGATAACTTATAAACCTAGTGGAGATGATGTAATTAGTATCGATCGCACTTATGTGTCAAATGAATTAAGGGGTCAAGGAATGGCAAAACGGTTGTTAGAAGAAGCTATCAACTATGCAAGAAGTGAAAATAAAAAGATTATCCCCCTATGTTCATTTGTAAAAGAACAGATGGAGAATAATAAGGAATATCATGATCTATTACAATAGATAAGTCTATAGAAAAGAGGGCACATGAGAATATTAGTAGTTAATGATGATGGAATTCATGCAGAGGGAATTTATCATCTTGCTAAGATGGCAAAAAACCTTGGAGAAGTATGGGTTGTGGCTCCTGATGAACAGTGTAGTGCCATGTCCCATAGAATCACAGTACACGGTTCAATAGAAGTAAAAAAAGAGAATGATTTTTTAGACGGAGTAAAGGCTTACTGTGTTAAGGGAACACCTGCAGATTGTGTTAAGGTAGGAATACAACATGTGATGCCAAGGAAACCTGATATAGTATTTTCTGGTATTAATTACGGATATAATGTGGGATTCGATATATTATACTCTGGAACAGTGGGAGCTGCAATGGAAGCTTTATTAAGTGGTATACCTGCCATAGCTTTTTCAAAGGAAATGAATAACAATTATGAGCTTGTAGACGCCCATCTGCTTTCAATCACAAATGATTTAATGAATAGACCTATAACTAAGAATGAGATATGGAATGTAAATATTCCTGGATGTCCTATATCAGAATTTAAAGGGATATTAGATGAACGCCTACCTTCACAGGATAGTTTTCACTTAGATAATTATGATAGAGTTGAATTAGAAGGTGGAGATTTCAGGCTAAATATAAATGGAATAGGAAATACAAATGCAGAGCTAGGAACAGATATGAAAGCTGTTCTTGATAACTATATCTCCATAGGAAAGGTGAAAAACACCATACTCATATAAGGAAGGTGAAAAAAGGACTGTTTAAAACAGTCCTTTTAAAATATATCTTATAGGTTAGGTAATAAAAAGCTACTTTAAATTGTGTGTTAGATAATCTTTATCAGTGAGTATCTTATTCTTACCGGTAAATTTAGCTTGATACATTAACCTATCTGCCAGTTGGAAAAAATCATGGACATTATAGCCTGAAGATGGGAGAGAAACAATTCCGCAACTAAATGTTATAGGCATATGAGGTGTAACATTAAAATCATGTTCATAGATGTTTTTTTGTGCTTGTTCTAACATGGCTTTTGCCTGTTCCGGACTTGTTTTTGGAAATATAATAGTGAATTCTTCCCCACCATATCTAAAAACATATCCCTTAGTAATACAACAAGCTTGTAATTGTGATGCTAGGTATATAAGAACTTCATTGGCCTTCTCATGTCCCCATGTATCGTTAACCAACTTGAAGTCGTCAATATCTACAACTGCTAGAGATAGAGGCCTCTCATCACTTTTCATATATGCATCTAATGATTTATAGAAGTAAACTATATTGTATAAACCAGTTAGTGGGTCGCATTTAATTAGTTCTTCTAATTGCATTTGCTTAAAAATAGAAGATTTTATTATATCATTTTTATCCTTCTCAAATTTAATGGTAAGCTGCGTTAATAAGTTACAGCCTAATAGAAGAATAAGGGCTATAAATGTTTCTATTGCCTGAAAAATGCTATTTGTCCGCGTGTTCATAGCGCCCAATGAACTTAGTATCATTAGTACTATAGATATAAAGGTTATTTTGTTTGTTAAATTTTTATCGCTATAAATGAAGGTAAGCATAATCGGTACAATAAATAAAATTATTGTAAATACAAATTTATTATGTACATAAGCAATAATAAAAAATTGTAAAGTAAGAATCAAAATAGAAAAAAAGTTCTTTGAAGCATCTGTTTTCTTCTTGCTATTAATTATAAATCTTCCCCAAAATACTAAAGAAAAATATGTGATTGAAGGTAGAAGTGTATAGAATAGTATATATCTAGGAATAGAAAGTTCAATCATATCAGGGGTGAAGATGATCATAATAATTGAAACAGATATTTCTAGAAATGTTGCGATTAATGCTACCAATAATGCTACATTGTTAGTTTCTTTATGCCATTTTTTATAGTAATCAGAAAATTGCATATACAACCTTCTTTCTTATAATGTCGTGTATAGGTATTTCTTACTATATAATTATACATAATACTATGAAAGATGTAAAGTGGTAAAGTATTTATTGAAACTAAATAATGAATGAAATAAAAATAACCGGAGAAAATATAATTTAACTCCGGTTCTTTGTCCTTGATTAATATTTTATATTTGATTATTTTTCTAGTATGCTTCTTAGATTATTACTTTGATCATTTACTGAAGCCATTTCATTAGTAACTTTGTCAACTAGATCAGCTTGAGTCTCTGTAGCAGCTAGGACTTCCTGAGTGGATGCAGCATGTTCCTCAGATACAGCTGATATACTTTCAAGTTGCTCCATAATATTATCAAAGGAG
>JAAYNY010000043.1 GCA_012520635.1 Clostridiales bacterium
ATGGTCATGAAGACCATATTGGAGCTTTACCCTATGTACTAAAAGATATTAATGTACCTGTATATGCTACAAAATTAACCATAGCAATTTTAGAAAACAAGCTAAAAGAACACAATATGCTAAAAACAACCAAGAGAAAGGTTGTTAAATATGGTCAATCCATAAATCTCGGGTGCTTTAGAATTGAATTTATTAGGACTAACCATAGTATTGCAGATGCTGCGGCATTGGCAATTTACACCCCTGCAGGAATTATATTCCACACAGGAGATTTTAAGATTGATTTTACACCTGTTTTTGGAACACCAATTGATTTACAAAGAATTGGAGAGATTGGAAAGAAGGGTGTATTGGCACTTATGTGTGACAGTACCAATGCTGAGCGACCGGGCTTTACCATGTCTGAGAGCACAGTAGGAAAAACCTTTGATAATATATTTTCTGATTATAGTAAGCAGCGAATTATTGTGGCAACATTTGCCTCTAATGTTGATCGTGTTCAACAGATCATTAATTCTGCTGTCAAGTATGGAAGAAAAATAGTTATAGAAGGTCGGAGTATGGTCAATATTGTTACGACTGCATCAGAGATAGGATATATCAACATACCTGATGGGGTATTGATTGATATCGAGATGATGAAGAATTATACAGACGACCAGTTAGTAATGATCACAACAGGAAGCCAAGGTGAGTCTATGGCAGCCCTATCTAGGATGGCGGCTTCCATTCATAGAAAGGTTTCAATAAAGCCCGGAGATGTGGTTATATTAAGCTCAACTCCAATACCGGGTAATGAAAAATCAGTATCTAGAGTAATTAATGAATTGTCCATGAAGGGTGCTAAGGTAATATATCAAGATACTCATGTATCAGGTCATGCTAATCAAGAAGAGATTAAGCTTATATATGCTTTGACAAAACCAAAATATGCTATACCTGTTCATGGAGAATATAAGCATTTGATTCGCCATGCTGAGATAGCTGAGATGATGGGAGTACCTAAGGATAATATATTCCTATTGTCATCTGGTGATGTTCTTACACTTAACCAAGAAAAGGCTGCAGTAACAGGTGAGGTTCCAGCTCAGGGTATCCTAGTTGATGGTCTTGGAGTTGGTGATGTAGGTAATATTGTACTTCGTGACCGTCAGTTACTATCAGAAAATGGACTTATTATTGTTGTTATATCACTAGAAAAGGGTAGTAATCAAGTTCTTTCCGGTCCTGATATTGTATCCAGAGGATTTGTATATGTTAGAGAATCAGAAAATCTAATGGAGGAAGCACGAGAAGTTGTGGAAAAGGCCTTAGATAAATGTCTTACTAAATCAGCTGATTGGAACAAGATTAAGTTAGAGATAAGAGATTCTCTTAATAATTATATATGGAAAAAAACCAAGAGAAACCCTATGATACTCCCGATTATTATGGAGGTTTAGGGATAAGTTAGGAGAGCGTTGTTATGGCATCTTCATCAACATCAGTAAAAGTAACATTAAAAATATCAAGCTTTATCTTAAGACTACTTTTAAATATAGCTTTTATACTGGCTGTAGTGCTAGTTGTTGTTTATGGAAGTCGCAAGGCATTTAATTTTACCTATCAATTATATGGTCCTGTAACAGTAGATAGGGAACCAGGTAGGGACGTTTTTGTCAAGATTAATAAAGGTGAATCCAGTATGGATGTGGCCAAAAAGCTTGAATTGTACCGCGTTATTGTTGACAAGAATTCATTTTATTTTAAGACAAAGCTACAGGATAAGGTTATAATGCCTGGTACTTATAAAGTAAACTCATCTATGACCTATACCCAAGTGCTTGATATAATAACGGATTACTCAAAATCTATGATACAGGCTGAAGAAGAAACTGTAGAGGATGAGTAATTCTATAATGGGGGAATTGATACCTTATGATTACAGAAGAAAGAATAACGGCTTATATTAATTCCTTAGATCAGGAACTAAGTCCGGAGCTTTATTATTTGGAAAAAGAAGCACAG
Source organism: Clostridiales bacterium (assembly GCA_012520635.1). GTDB lineage: Bacteria > Bacillota > Clostridia > Lachnospirales > Lachnospiraceae > Mobilitalea. The sequence continues at coordinate 2,008 of JAAYNY010000043.1, forward strand.
GAGAATAAGGTTCCAATAATAAAAAAAGAGACACAGGGAGTAATTCGCTTTTTACTACAAATGTTAAAACCAAGGTCTATTCTAGAGGTCGGAACAGCCATAGGCTTTTCCGCCCTCTTTATGAGCGAATATTCTCCAAAAGATTGTAAGATAACAACTATTGAGAAGGTTCCCATGCGACTTGTAGAAGCAAGAAAGAATTTAAGTGATGATAAATTCTCTCATAAGGACAAGATTTCTCTCATTGAAGGAGACGCTTTAGATGTTCTTAAAGATCTTGTAAATCATAATAAATCTTATGATTTTATTTTTCTTGATGCTGCAAAGGCACAATACATGAATTTTCTTCCTGAACTAATGAAGATGCTTGAGGCAGGAGGAATCCTTATCACTGACAATGTACTACAAGATGGTACCGTTATTAATTCAAGATATAGCATTACAAGAAGAGATAGAACCATTCATACAAGGATGAGAGAATATCTTTATACCATTACCCACATGGAGGAACTATCAACCATAATTCTGCCTGTGGGAGATGGAATTGCACTAAGTTATCATAAATAGTTGTTTAGAAATTCTGATATAACTAAGAGATAACACTTATATAGCTTATTGAGGGATACTACTCAATGATGATTGGTTTGTTTTAGGAAGGAAATGATTTTATGAGTATAGATAGAAAGAAACCGGAGCTTCTGATTCCGGCAGGTAATCTGGAGACACTTCGCACGGCAGTTATGTATGGTGCTGATGCAATATATATTGGCGGTGACATGTATGGCCTAAGAGCTAAGGCTAGGAACTTCTCTATGGAGGATATGAGGGAAGGAATAGCCTTTGCCCATGAACATGGGAAAAGGGTCTATGTTACAGCAAATATTACAGCTCATAATCAAGATTTAGAGGGAATAAGAAGATATTTTAAAGAGTTAAAGGCTTTTGGTAAGGATAAACCTGATGGCTTAATCATATCAGATCCTGGAGTGTTTACTATAGCAAAAGAACAGGTTCCAGAGATTGAAATTCACATAAGTACCCAGGCCAATAATACAAATTATGAGACTTATAAGTTTTGGTATAATCTAGGGGCAGTAAGAGTGGTATCTGCCAGAGAGATGTCATTGAAGGAAATAGAAGAACTTAGAGCCAACATTCCTGAGGATATGGAGATAGAGACCTTTGTTCATGGTGCTATGTGTATAGCTTATTCGGGAAGATGTCTTTTGAGCAATTATTTTACAGGTCGAGATGCTAACATGGGAGAGTGTACTCATTCTTGTCGATGGAAATACCATATAGTTGAGGAAAAGAGACCTGGAGAGTATCTCCCTATTGAGGAAGATGATCGGGGAACTTATATATTTAACTCTAAGGATTTATGTATGATAGAGTATATCCCTGAGATGATTAAGGCAGGAATAAATAGTTTGAAGGTTGAAGGCAGAATGAAGACAGCACTTTATGTTGCAACAGTGGCCAGAACCTATAGAAAAGCTATTGATGATTATTTTGAAGATCCAGCCATATATGAAAAGAACAAAGCAAAATATCTAGAAGAAGTATCCAAGGGTATAAATCGTCAGTTCACTACAGGCTTCTTCTTTGGAAAGCCAAAACATGAGGATCAGATATATGATAGTAATACTTATGATAGGGCTTACACCTACTTGGGAACTATAAGAGGTGAAAAAGGTGGTCTGTATAACCTAGAGCAGAAGAATAAGTTCTCAGTAGGGGAAGAGATAGAAGTTATTAAGCCAAATAGTGAGACTATTATTACAGTTGTAAGAAGAATAACAGATGAAGAAGGCAATGAAATGGAAAGTTGCCCCCATCCAAGACAAAGTATTTATATTGATTTAGGAGTAAAGCTTGAGCCATATGATATCCTAAGAAGAAAAGAAGTGGAATGATACACGCTGTTTTTGTCCTTTTTTAAGAAGGATAGGCACTTTATGTCATTAATGTTCATATGATATATATGAATCATTAAGCATTGAGGGTGCTTATCTTCGTGAAATCATTTCCAAAACCGTTAGGTACTAAAGAGGAATCTGACTATCTGATACGATGCAAAGCAGGAGATAAAGAAGCTAGGGACAAATTAATTGTGCACAACTTAAGATTGGTTGCTCACATAGTAAAAAAATACAATATGGCAGATAAAGAAACTGATGACTTAATATCTATTGGTACTATAGGATTAATAAAAGCAATCGATACCTTTGATAATGAGAAAGGGATCCGCCTAGCAACATATGCCTCTCGTTGTATTGATAATGAACTTCTTATGATGCTACGAAGTAATAAACGACTGAATAAAGAAGTATTCTTGTATGATCCTATTGGATCGGATAGAGAAGGCAATGAAATCAATTTATTTGATATCATAGAAGAAAATGATACCGATATTATTGAAGACATAATTCTTGAAGAAGATATAAAGAGATTATACGGAGTAATCGGTAAGGTGTTAACAGATCGGGAACGTGAGATTATATGCTTGCGTTATGGGTTGAAGAATAAAAAAGAAGTAACCCAAAGAGAGATAGCCAACAAGTTAGGTATTTCAAGAAGTTATGTCAGTCGTATCGAGAAAAAAGCATTGAAAAAATTAAGCGAATGTTTTGAATAAAAGACAAGGGGACGTTTCCACTGTCTCATTTCAAGAAATGAGACAGTGGAAACGTCCCCTTGTCTTTTTTGATGTTGCAATAATTGGCAAACTACGATATTATTCATATAGTTGTTTTATGAAATTTAATGAGTAAGCAGTATTATTTTTTGAATAAGGAGAGAAATGTCAATATAGTAATAGTTCTGCTTATATAAAAAGAACAAGGTGGATGAGTATGATTGATTATTTCGTATACGTGACTGTAATATTATTTGGAACAATGATAGGTAGTTTTCTAAATGTATGTATCTACCGTATTCCTAAGGAAGAAGATATTGTGGTAGAGCCATCACATTGCATGAACTGTAAGACCAGACTTAAATGGTATGAATTAGTGCCGATTTTTTCTTATCTAGTTCTTAGGGGTAGGTGTAGAACTTGTAAAATAAAGCTTTCTGTTCAGTATCCTATAGTAGAAGCCCTTAATGGGATAATGTATGGTCTGGTGTTTTGTATCTTCGGATGGGACTCGGTATATACCTTGCTTCTAAGTATAATCTATTGCTTAACTATATCAGCATTGATTGTTCTTAGTGTTATTGATCTTAAAACACAATTAATACCACTAGGTATTATTATATTTATACTTGTAATGGGTCTGGCTACCGTGATAATTAAATTTGTTGAAAGTGGTAGAAGTATGGATGTACTACTAACCCATGGTCTTGGTTTCTTTTTGGTTAGCTTATTCCTTTTGTTGCTGTTTTATGCTACAAATGGTGGAGCCATAGGAGGTGGAGATGTCCAGCTTATGGCGGTAGCAGGATTATTACTTGGCTGGAAATTGATAATACTAGCGTTTTTGATTGGCTGTATACTGGCTGCCATAATCCATCCCATAAAAATGAGAATTCAAGATGTAAGTAGGGTTCTGGCTTTTGGCCCTTATCTTTCTTTAGGCATTGCAATAGCTATATTATTTGGCAAGCAGATAATTGGTTGGTATATAGATACATTTTTTATATAATAAGCTTAAGAGGAGATTCAAGTGAAAACTTTGTTTGATAAGTTAAAAAATCACCCTTTTTATCAAAAAGTTATAAACAGGGAGACTATAAGCTATGGAATATCAGGGGTTTTAACTACCTTGGTTAACTTTATTAGTTATGAGGGATTGTATAGGTTAGGAGCCACTAATCTAACGGCTAATTGGATTGCTTGGGTTATTGCAGTTACATTTGCATATATGGTAAACAAATGGAGTGTCTTTCGTTCTAGAAGTGAAAATGCAAAAGTTGAAGTAATTAAAATTTTTAAGTTCTATGGAGCTAGGTTGGTATCTCTTGGTGTAGAGCAAGTGGGTATGTATATACTGGTTGATAAGCTTGGCTATTATCGTTGGCTAATTAAGATTTCTTTATCACTAATAGTAATAATCATAAACTATGTTTTTAGTAAGCTTTATATATTTAATAAGGACAAATAATTTAAATCTTGGGCGTCAATTACATTTTATTACATGTAAACTTGACGCCTTTTTTAATCCTAGATTTAGATATCTTCATATAATTTGTAGTCATTCCCATTATATGTCTGACAACATTTTACAAACCTCTTGGTTCCATGAAAACAAAGGGTTAGTCGGGATTAGAACCTATCTTTTTTTGTCTTTTATAAGGATAAAACCATGAAAATTGTCTAAAGTTAATCTACAATTTCAAAAATAGATAATCGAACTAAATTTACTTTTATCTAGTAATTTATGACTAATTGTTTGCATTTGCTGAAATATGGTGTATAATTTTGCTATATAATGTATTGGTAACAATTAGCTAGATTATCTTTTTTACTAAAATTTATGAATACATATACAATTTAGACAACACAGATTTAAATTTAGACATAGCAAAAGTTGCTGACATAAGAGTGAAGGAGGAAGGGCTTATGAACATTTATAAAACAGAAAAGGATAATACTCAGAATGTTGAGAATGATAATTCTGAGAGAAATGGTGTCCTGATAGTTGATGACTCGAGATTTTCTAGAAATGTTCTTAGGGATATTTTGGTAAGCGAAGGGTATGAAGTGGTTGGAGAAGCCTGTGACGGTAAGGAAGCAATAGAGAAGGCAAGAGAGCTAAATCCTAAATATATTTTTATGGATGTAGAAATGCCTAGGTTAGACGGACTTGGGGCCATTTCACCTATATTGGAGCATGATTCAGATACAGCTATTATAATGTGTACTGCTCTTGGTCAGAAAAAAATCATGGTTGAGGCTGCTAAAGCTGGGGCAAAGGATTTTGTTTTAAAACCATATAAAAAAGAAAATATTATAAGTGTATTGGATATTATTAATTCAAACGAAAGTGAAAGTTCTAATGCACCTATTAATTATAATAAAAATACAGGATCAAAGTTTGTAGATAAATCAAATAAATCAAGCTCATATTGGCTAAGCGAAAGAGATCGGGCTGAGAAAGCCAGAAAAGCCGAAGAAGTCAGGAGAGCAGAAGAAGCTAGAAAAGCAGAAGAAGCCAGAAAGGCCGAAGAAGCTAGAAAGGCGGAAGAAGCCAGATTGGCAGAAGAAGTTAGAAAGATCGAGGAAGCCAAAAAAGCTGAAGAAGCTAGAAAGGCCGAGGAAGCCAGAAAAGCGGAAGAAGCTAGAAAAGCAGAAGAAGCCAGAAAGGCCGAAGAAGCTAGATTGGCCGAAGAAGCCAGAAAAGCCGAAGAAGCTAGAAAAGCCGAAGAAGCTAGAAAAGCGGAAGAAGCTAGAAAAGCGGAAGAAGCCAGAAAAGCGGAAGAAGCCAGAAAAGCAGAAG
>JAAYNY010000044.1 GCA_012520635.1 Clostridiales bacterium
ACATGGGTTCCATGACCTGATAAATCAGTACTGGGAACTATGTCTAGTCTCTGGGGCATGGGAAGCTCCAATGCCTCATTAATCTTTTCTCTAGTATATAAAGTACCTATGCGAAAACCTTCCGGTGGGTTTCCTGGAATTGTCTGATCCCATAAGGCTTCTATTCTTGTGCTTCCATCTTCATTTCGAAAATCCGGATGAGAATAATCAATACCAGAATCAATAATGGCTACAAGAACTCCTTCTCCGAACAAGTTATAAGTTGGTGTCTGCATTGGATTAATACAAGATGCCATTCTTCCTTCACTTACTTCATAAAATAAACGTCTTGGTTTTTCTATAAATTCTATTTCTTCATAGGTTATTAATTGATCAATTAGGTTTTCTTTTATGGTTATAATAGCATAGCTATTTGATAACTCTACTACCCCTATCCCTAATTCTTCTTCTATACGTTCAAGGCTACCGCTGTATTTTACGATTAATTCCCATGAGTCTATTTCTGGTATAAATCCTACATCCAGACTCTGACTTCTTTCTCGTACATTTTCAGGTACATCTAATGCAAGATTTAACTGATTATCTAATAAACCACTATCCAATGATATCCCCCTCTATAATCAACTTTTACATATGGTTAATTATATTGTATGCGAAGGTTAATATAGGATAGTATACCAATGCTTTTGGAAGTAACCCCCACTCCTCATACATTCTCACCGTGTTTGGTTGAACACCTATTATCTTAGCAACTTCACTTGTTGAATATTTTTTGATAATATCACCACTTCATCTAATATAATTAAAATATCCAGCTTACATTACCATATGATCGTAATTTATTCTAGCATAACTTATAAACATGATCCTTCTACATCTCAATCTGGTATTTTTCTACCCCATTTCCACATATTGATTATAGCAAATATATTTAATAATGTTACAATTAATGTAGAAATATGTAATAAGGGCGGGGTTAAAAATGAGAAAAATTATGATTCCTGTAATGATTATTCTGCTTATTGCCTTGTTAGCAGCAGGATTCTACAGTATGAACAAAACACAGAAGGAGCTTTCATATCCATCATTTCTAGAAGCTGTTGATAAGGGGAAGATAGAAGAAGTCATCATAAACGAAGAGGGGAATACCTTCTATGCAATGTTTATTGGTGATAAGGACACAAGATATACCGTTCCCAATCCAAAGATTGAGAACTTTACAGAGTTTCTTTTGATAAATAACATTAGGGTATCCTATAGGAACAATAACCCATCCAGTTTCTTAGGTCTTATTCTTGTGGGTGGAATTATATTTGCTATAGTATATTATACCCGAGGGGGAGGCTCTAAAAATAGTTTAATTAAAGATGCCAATAAGAAAGAGAAAGATTTAGAGAAGATTAAAATTAATCTAGCTTCCGTAGCAGGTAATACCGAAGCTAAGTCCATGGTGGCAGATATTATAGGCTTTATCAAAAACCCTACTCAGTATACAGATGTAGGAGCACGTATGCCTAAGGGACTTTTATTCTATGGTCCTCCTGGAACAGGAAAAACCTTAATGGCAAAGGCTATTGCAGGGGAGGCTGATGTGCCCTTCTATGCCATGAGCGGGTCTGATTTTGTACAGATGTATGTGGGTGTAGGTGCCAGCCGTATCCGTAGTCTATTTAATAAAGCAAAGAAGCATGAGAAGGCTGTTATCTTCATAGACGAAATAGATGCTATAGGAAAAAAAAGAGCTAGAAATAGCTCTGCCAGTAATGACGAAAGAGATCAAACACTAAATGCTCTACTTACAGAGATGTCGGGCTTTAATGATAATCAGGGTATAGTAGTTATAGGAGCTACTAACCGTCTAGACACCCTAGATGAAGCCTTACTTCGTCCCGGACGTTTTGATAGACAGATTGAGATTGGTCTTCCCGATGTGAACTCCAGGGAAAAGATTCTAAGGCTCCATGGAAAGAACAAACCATTATCAGATGATGTGGACTTAAGTGCTCTGGCAAAATCAGCAGTTGGATTTTCAGGAGCAATGTTAGAAAATCTTCTAAATGAAGCGGCTATAAATGCTGCCAATGATAAGTCATCATTTATTAATAAGAGTCATGTGGATAGAGCCTTCTATACTGTTCTAGCAGGTGCTCCCAAGACTGATTTAAGCTTCATTAGTAAAAGGGAAAGAGAAATTACAGCCTATCATGAGGCTGGACATGCTATTGCGACCAAACTCTTACTACCAGAGAATTATATCTCCAAGGTAACCATTATCCCCAGTGTTCGAGGTGCTGGAGGTTTTAACCTATCTATTCCCAAAGATACTATGTACCAAAATCAAAGACAAATTCTTGGAAACATCAAGGTACTTCTAGCAGGAAGAGCTGCTGAAGAATTGACCTTTGGCCTGGATGAAATAACAACTGGAGCCAGTAATGATATTCAGAAAGCCTCTTCTTTGGTTGTAGATTATACGAATAAGTTTGGAATGGATCCTGACATGGGATTATTCAGTACACAAGTGATACAAGAAGGATTAGATCATGAACTTATAGAAAAGTGCAGAAACATAATTAATAGCTTGTACGAAGAAGTCAAAGAGCTATTACAAGATAACATTTTGGCACTTAATAATGTGGCTGAGGAACTCCTTCAAAAAGAATCCCTTAACGACGAAGATATCACAAAACATGTAGCTTAAAATGAGACAGGGGTGAGACAGGGGGACGTTTCCTCTGTCTTGTCTCAGAAAGAAGACAAAAGGAGACAGAGGAAACGTCCCCCTGTCTCACTGTCATATCTTGCAGACCTTACGGTCATAGGTGAAAAGGCCATTGACCTCATCTTCTATATCAGAAAGCTGTGTATATACTACTGCTGATACACCTTCCTTCTTTAGTCTCTGTATATCCTCATCATAAAGCTTTTGTAGTGCTTTTTTAAAATCGTCTTTATTTAGGTAGACCCTATATCCAAAGACAAATGGTGAATAAGAATGGTTGGGAATATAGCAAGCATAACCTCCAAACTCCGATAATACTACCGACCGATTACTCTTACCCTTATCTGGGGCATATTTTAGTGGATGAAAATAATTATGTATACTTTTAAAATCCCCGCCTCCTTGATCGTACCAACCACTGGCTTGGTCAATAAGCCTAGTTTTATCTATGGAAGCTATAAGAGATGTTATCTTATTAGCATCAAATTGCCCCCATGCTTCATTAAATGGAACCCATGTAACTATGGATGGGTGATTATAAAGAAGCTTAACTGTCTCCTCACATTCCCTGGTCCATTCTTCTCTTCCATCTTTGTTTTTCCTTCCAAATAGGCCATAGTGCTTATCCTTAATCTTGTCAAATACCCTTGGAAATATTGTAGGTAGGTAGCCTACAAGAAGCATGTTATATTTTTCACCGCCATTAACCATGTCCTGCCAAACCAGCATACCCAGCCTATCACAATGGTAGTACCACCTTAATGGTTCTATCTTAATATGCTTTCTAAGCATATTAAAGCCAAGAGCCTTTGCCTGCTCTATGTCAAATATCATGGCTTCATCACTTGGAGGTGTATAAAGACCATCTGGCCAATACCCCTGATCAAGAAGTCCATTCTGAAAATAGGGTTTATTATTAAGAAAAATACGGTTAATTCCGTCATCATCCTTTTTAATTTCAATTTTTCGCATTCCAAAGTAGCTCTTTACCAGATCTTCTCCTGCATATATAACCATATCATATAGATGAGGGTCTTCAGGACTCCAGTATTTGAAGTCTGCTATAGGTATGTTCATTTCCCTATTTTCTGCTTGATAGGAAATTATTTTTTTACCTTTATCGTAAATGTCAACGGTAAAGATTTCAGGTTTTTCTCCTCTTTCTTGAGTTTTTTGAGTATCTTTCATGTGGATAGAAATTCTAACAAGACTTTCATCAACTAGAGGGGTTATGCTTAATCCACTTACATACTTGTCAGGAACCCATTCCATCCATACACTTTGCCATATTCCACTTTGGGCTGTATAGAACATTCCACCCCGTTTTAATTTTTGCTTTCCCCTGCTATGATAAGATGTATCTGACAAATCTTTTACCTTAAGGGTAATCTGATTCTTACCTACTTTCAAATAATCAGTTATATCAACTGAAAAGGGAAGGTAACCTCCCACATGATATTGTACACTTTTCTTATTAATAAATAGCTCACAAATCTGATCCACTGCTCCAAAATGTAGTATGGATCTTTTACCAACTGGTATAGTCTCAATTTCTAAGGATCTCTCATACCAAAGAATATCATCTGGATATACTTGTCTATTGACCCCGGATAATATACTTTCAGGAGAAAATGGTACTAGAATCTTGCCATCATATTGGACTGGCTCTTCCTTATCTTCGCTTATCTTGTAATTCCAATAGCCATTAAGTATGGTGTAATTGTCTCTTCTTAATTGTGGTCTTGGGTATTCTACTAATACTGCTTCAGACTTAAGTTCACTTCCCCATTTGGTATATAGCTGATTAAAGATTATATCCTTTTTCTTGAATAATAGGGTTCTAATTGCATCCTTAATCTTCATATAATCAACCCCGCTCCTCTTAATCTTATATTCAGTTTATTCTAAAAATGTTCAGGGTGCAAGTTGTTTGGCTAACCTTAAATTATTTAATAGTTAAATGCTCTAATTTTATTATGTTAACAAGTGATTTCTTAGTAATTTTTACTGTTATCTATTGTATTTTCTTACTAAAAATGATATTATTAAAAATAATAAGTCAAATTTTGATGTATTTGGAATTAAATTTGACTTTAATACGACTTAAAGTAACTAATTATGTGAAAGTGGAGGTATTTTCATGTCTGAACATTCTTCAAATGGAAAAAACTTTAGCAAAAACTACACTAGGCTCCTGGTCTTTTCCACCATATTAGCAATATTAGTTTTGTTAGTAATCTTAACTATATCAAGTTTTTCAAGCAGTCAGATATCCACAGTATTTTCAGTGGGCTTAGTAATATTATCTTTACTAGCTGCTTTTCTTTTGGTTTTATTATTTAGATTTTTCTATGCAATACGTCATATTGACGAAAATGCAAAGCAAATATCACAGGGACAGTTGAACATTAGCGATATAAGATCTGACAAAACCCGTGGTTTGGAATCATTAACTGGTGCTGTAAATGATCTTAAAAGAAACCTTTTAGACTTTATTGAATCCACAAAAAGTAATGTTATTATCCTATCAGACGCTGTAGATAGCGTTACAAAAAGTCTTGATATGAGCTATAAGGGTAATGAACATATTGCTAGTAACATGTCAACAGTAGCTGAAAAAGCTCAGCAACAACTTCTGATTGTTAAAGAGACCATAAGAGGTATTGAAGAAGTAGCTAATAGGGCTCAGAATATTAATGATACCTTAGCCAATATAGATGTGTTTGTAAAAAACACTGTAAAAGTTACTGAGGATGGTTCTGAACATGTAGATAAATATAATGAACAGATGTCTGTTATATCCTCCAACCTAGCTGATACTTCTTCATTTATTCAGACATTGAATACTCACTTAAAAGAAATTGATCAGGTAAATGGTTTGATTATTAATATAACAGAACAACTAAAACTTCTATCTCTTAACTCCGCTGTTGAGGCAGCTCGTGCAGGAGAAGCAGGAAAAGGCTTCGTAGTTGTAGCACAAGAAATGAACAAACTTTCCGCTGCTACTAGAGATAGTATAGGACAGATAGATAAGCTATTGAATAACATCCTAGAAAGTAATGATAAGGTAAGTGAAAGTATTAATAGTTGTGTAACCAGCTTTGATGCCAGTAAAGAAATATTTGATTCCGTTAAAGAATCTTTCTATACTATCAATCAAAACACCTACATATTAAGTGATGATATGAAAAAAGCCTATGAAGAATCTCGCTTGATTAACGAAGATACCAAGTATATCGCTGTACAAGGTCAAGAACTTGATAATGCATCTAATGAAATATCATCCATCACACAGGATGTGGCTGCAGTAACCCAGGAAGCACTTGCAGAGAATGAAGAGATTAATAATCAAGCATTGTCCTTACAGAACATGCTTTCAGATATTGAAAATCTACTTAAGAGATATAGGACTGCGGTTGTACCCGTTGAACAAGTTAGTAGAAAAAGACTTAAAATCGCAATGTTTAGTCCCCTTGATCATTCATTCTGGGAAAGCGTAAAGCAAGGTGCATTATATGCTCAGACAGAACTTAAGGCTAAAAATGCAGATATAGAGTATCATGGATATCCTAAAGATTTCTCCAAGTTCAAAGAAGACTTAAAAGAAAAAATCGCAAATAATTATGACGGAATTATACTTCCAGGTTTCATAACCAATATCGATAATGAACTTGCAGAAGCCAACAGTAGAGGAATTTCACTTATGTCATTTAACTGTGATTTTAATAAAAGCTCAGATCGCATATCTTACTTTGGGCCAGACATCTATGAGCAAGGTAAGTTAGCAGGAGAAATTATGGCAAACGCTTTGGAAAACGAAGGTTCAATTGCTATAATTCGAGGTCCCTTAGATGTTCCAGTTAATAAGAAACGTGTAGATGCCATACATGAAGTAATCAGTAAGAAGAAAAACATGAAGGTGGCATCAGAAGTTGAGGCTGCAATCGATGATAGTGTAGTTTATAAGCAAACCAAAGAAACTCTTCACAAGTTCCATAATCTATCCGGAATTATTATTCTAACAGGTGGAATATTAGGTGCAGCAAGGGCTGTTGAAGAAATGGGGCTTACAGGAGTAGTTAAGATAGTCTGCTTCGACTATGATGATAAGGTAATAGACCTTGTAAAACGAGGAGTAATATATACAGCCATAGGTCAAGATCCTTTTGGCCAAGGTCATGACCCCATCATATCAATGTATAACTATCTAGTAACAGGTGAAAAACCTGACTCTGTATACTATACACGTACTAATGTAATTGACATGGCTAGTATAGCTGAAAAATAATTATCGAACAAAAAGACAACAGTTTTCACTGTTGTCTTTTTTTATCTAGAGCCATATATAGATACAGAACATTATGAATATAAAGAATACAAGAATAAATACGATTCCAACTAGCAGTCCTGCCAAAGTAGCACTACGTGATATTTGACGTAACTCCTTTTTACTAAGCTCTGGTAAGGACTCATTATTTTGTCTATACATAGAATCATTAGTCCTATTTCTTAGTGAACCAAACCTTGGCTTAGTATTCATTGGCATACCATCCAAATTCATGTTGGCTATTACTCTATCATCTTCTTCAAATTTCTCTTGCTCTACGTTTCTTTTATTATCTTTCAAATTCTCTACTTCACATCCTCATTATAAAGGTGACATCTTACAAAATGTCCTTCCTCTATTTCTCGAACTTCAGGAACAACTGTCTTACATATCTCCATACATCTATTACATCTAGTATGGAACTTACAGCCCTTAGGAGGATTTGCCGGTGAAGGAATACTTCCTTCTAAAATCACACGGTTCATCTTCACATCAGGATCTGGCACAGGAACAGCACTTAATAATGCTTGTGTATAAGGATGAGCAGGATTTTTAAATATATCCTTCTTATTACCAAACTCCACCAAACTTCCTAAGTACATTACACCTACTGTATCTGAAATATGTTCTACAACAGATAAATCATGGGAGATAAAAAGATAAGTTAAGTTTCTTTTCTCCTGTAATTCTTTTAAAAGATTTATGATTTGTGCCTGGATAGATACATCTAGTGCTGATACCGGTTCATCACATACAATAAAGTCTGGGTTAACTGCCAGTGCCCTAGCTATACAAATTCTCTGCCTCTGTCCACCAGAGAACTCATGGGGATAACGTTCCTTATGGTATGGTTGTAATCCACATGATTCCATTATATCATCAAGGTAATCCTCATACTCCTCTTTTGGCACAATGTTATGCTCTTTAACAGCTTCTCCAATAATCTCACCAACAGGTAATCTAGGAGAAAGGCTGGAATAAGGATCCTGGAATATAATCTGCATTTTGGTTCTTAAATCTATTAGCTCTTTTTTATTTAAATCAAATACTTCCTTGCCTTTAAATAAAACTTGTCCATCTGTTTTATCTAGAAGTCTTAATATAGTTCTTCCTGTTGTTGACTTACCACAACCTGATTCACCAACAAGCCCCATAGTAGTACCACGTTTTATCTTAAAGCTTATATCATCAACTGCCTTAACTTCGCCTTTTTGCTTTGATAGTGCACCTGATTTAATGGGGAAGTACTTCTTTAGATTCTTGACTTCAAGAATAATATCATCAGAAGTCTGATCTACTATTGTATTATCTTCCATCTTTGACCTCTCCTTTATCATCATATAGATAGCAGGAAACAGCATGAGTAGGTGTTAGGTAAATCTCATGGGGATACGCAGCTTCACATTTTCCAAATCTTTTTTCACATCGGTCCTTAAAATAACAATAATTCGGCATATCAATAGGATTTGGTACCTTACCTGGAATACTATATAAGCGGTCTACTTCTTTACCTACTACAGGCTTACTATTCATTAAGCCAATTGTATATGGATGGCAAGGGTTCTTAAAAATCTCTTCAGCAGTACCCCTTTCCACAATTTTTCCTGCGTACATAACTACAACATAATCTGCCATTTCAGCAATTACACCAAGGTCATGGGTAATTAACATAATACTGCTGTTTATCTTATCCTTCAGATTACGGAGTAACTCCAAAATCTGAGCCTGAATGGTAACATCAAGTGCAGTAGTTGGTTCATCAGCTATAATAACCCGTGGATTACAAGCTATACCCATAGCTATCATAATACGCTGTCTCATACCACCAGAAAGTTCATGGGGGTACATTTTATATACCCCTTCACTGTTGGCAATACCCACTAACTCCAACATCTCAATGGAACGTTTCTTAACATCTTCTTTTGACATATCTTCATTATGGAGTGCAATAACCTCATCTAATTGAACACCTATCCTAAATACAGGGTTCAAACTGGTCATAGGCTCCTGGAAGATCATAGATACTGTGTTACCTCTTAACTTCTGCATTTCTGATGAAGGAGTCTTAGCAATATCATAAACTTCTTCACCTGTGTTTAAGCGAATAGCTCCCTTAACAATCTGACCTTGTGGTCTTTGAACTAATTGCATTAAGGAAAGGCTGGTAACAGACTTTCCACATCCTGACTCTCCTACTACACCAACAGTCTTTCCTTGAGGTATATTAAAGGAAACTCCATCTACCGCCTTAACAGTACCTATATCTGTGAAGAAATAAGTATGAAGATCATCAAACTCTACTACATTATTGGGATCTTTCATCTGTGTAATATATTCTTCTCTAGGTACATTCTTTCGATTTCTCTGCTTCTCTATCTCATCAGTAATCTTTCTATTTTCACTTGAAATTCTTCTTGATTCCTTCGCGGAAATATAATTCGCGTCTTTGCTTTTCTTCTTATTAAATAAAGCCAATTTATCTCACCTACCTCTTCATCTTAGGGTCAAATGCATCACGTAATCCATCACCAATAAAGTTAAATCCTAATACAGTGATTAATATTAATAGGCCAGCAGGTATCCATACAAACCAGTAATTTGTCATTACATATATATCATTTACTGCGTTTATAATGTTCCCCCATGAAGCATAGGGATACTTAACACCTAGTCCAAGATAACTTAATGTTGCCTCAGTCAGAATAATACCACCAAGATTCATAGTACCTATAACTGTTAACTGGGGAATAACATTTGGAACCAAGTGTCTAAATATTCTTCTGCTAGGTCTAATACCTAAAGCCTCAGTTGCTACCATGAAGTCCTGCTCACGAAGTGAGAGAATTTGACCGCGAACCATTCTTGCAATACCTGGCCATCCCAGTACTGCCAATATAATCATTAGCACGAATATTCGAGCCTTTGGATCTATCTTTAAGAAATCCATAATAGAACCTAGAATCAAATATAAAGGCATGGAAGGAATACAATAAACAATATCTACCACACGCATGATAAGATTATCTACCCATCCACCAAAATATCCAGCTAAACCACCTAGAACTACACCAATGATGGTTTCTATAATTACAACAACAAAACCGATAACAAGAGATATTCTTCCACCATACATCAAACGTGTAAGGATATCCATACCATTACCATCTGTACCTAATGGATGTACCTTTGAAGGTGAAGAATATACATCAATCAGCTCAGTTTCAGTAAATCTTCTTATAGTATACTGATTATTTTTACGGTTAATATTGTACTCAATATCAACACCGTTATTATCAGCCATTACGAAGCTAGTATCTCCATTATCTATAGCATTTAGTACAGCTTCTTTAAAATCTATTGATAAAAATTCATTTCCAGCAGCATTAATACTTACGTTAGAAACAAGAGCATATTCAACTTTTTCATCTCCATTAACCGTATAAAATACTGCAGAATTATCTTCTTCATCTAATTGCATTTCATAGTTAACACCATTAACTTCAAAAGCTTCCACTTTATCATTCATAGCCTTCTCAGCTGCATATTTAAAATCATAATCCATTACTGTATCTGCTGTATAAGGATTAAATATCATCTTAGATATCATACTGATTTCTTTTGCACGAGCAATTGAAGTATTGGTACCACTTTTAACGACATAATAGGTAATACCATCTAAATCAAAAGACTCTTCTCCTGCTTCACTAGCCACAAGATAAGCCGCTTCAATTTCAGGAGTAAATGTTTCTCCTTCCACAGGAGTAAAGCGATTAATTCCCCTTAAATTAACTACCTTAGCCACATCTTCAAATTGTACTACACGATAGAACTCATTACCTTCTTTAATTAGGGAATATGTCACATCTTTTGAAACAAAGCTTGTCTCTTCATTATTAATAGCAAGAATTAGCTGAGCCTTAGCTAAAGATGGAAATGTTTCTCCTTCTGCATCTGTATACTGATAATCTACATTTATTGCAGCCCCAGCATAATCTTTCTCAATTGAATCATATTTTCTAAATACTTGTGTCTCCCCATAAGGAGCTAATAATCCTCCAATAAAGGAAAACACGAACATAACTAATATAATTGCTAAACCAACAACTGCTAAACGATTTCTTAAAAATCTTTTTGTAACTAGCATTCCGGGTGATAGTACCCTTACCCTCTGTTCATCATCCAATGCTACGGAGGTGCTAATATTGTCATTTTTATCTTGCTTAGTCATCTCGAACACCTCCTTAGTTTACTCTGACCCTAGGGTCAACCACTGCGTATAAGATATCTGCAATCAAGTTTCCAAGTAACGTTAATATGGCCATAAACACCAAATAAAACATTGAAAATGGAATATCTCCTGTAGTCAATGCCTGATATGATGTATAACCAATCCCTTCTATTTGGAAGAGAGTTTCAGTAATCATAGCACCTGCAAATAAACCAGGAAGAGATCCACCTATAATAGTTACAACTGGAATAAGGGTGTTTCTGAATGCGTGATAATTGATTACACGCTTTTCTGAAAGGCCTTTTGCTCTTGCAGTTCTAATATAGTCAGAGTTTAAAACTTCAAGCATATTTGTTCTAGTATAACGCATTAATGAACCTATACTTACGATAACTAATGTAACAACAGGTAGTACCAAATGCTGTGCCCTATCTAAGAACTTACCAAAGGGACTTAATTGCTCATACATACGGCCAATCATACCAAACAAATCAAACCATCCAAGTTTTATAGAAAATATATATTTTAATATGGTTGCAAAGAAAAAGGACGGTAAGGATATACCGACTAAAGCAAATACACTGATAGCATAATCGGCCTTACTGTACTGTTTTCTTGCTGCTACTATTCCTAGGGGAATTGCTATAAGTATCTGTAAAATAAAAGATATTGCCCCTAATACAAATGAATCAAATATAACTGTTTTAAACTTGGCAGTTACTGGCACGTTAAATGCCCATGAGTCACCAAAATTACCCACTACTGCTTGTCTTAACCAATGAACAAATCCTGCGACTATACCTTTATCTAGACCATAGGATTCATTTAGCTGAGCCAACCATTCCCTATAAGACTTCCCTCCTGGAAGTGAAGCCTTCTCCCTCGCCATGTTTTCAACAAAGGAGGATGGCATACAGCGCATAATCGTATAAATTATTAGTGCTACAAAAAATAATATGACAACACTTATTGCCAATCTTCTCATTACAAATTTACGCATTGTTGTATCTCCCGATTCTCTTATTTGTACCTTATTTATTTATGCCATTTATATAAAGCCATAAATATTATATGCTATTATATTATTAAAGTCAAAAGCCCCATTATCAAAGATAATGTGGCAAAACAAATAATATATTCATGCCTATATATTTATGCCTATATATAAATACAACATTCACATGTAATAAAATGTCTTATTTGGCATAAATTAGCACGTCTTTTAACATAAGGATAAGAATGCCATGAGACATGGCACTCTTATCAATTATTTATAACCAATTACTCTTAAATCAATTTTTAACTATTAATTTAACTCTAAGTTCTCAATTTCATTAAACCATCCGTAGAAGGTTGTGATATCAGGTGTAACTGTATCCATGTTAACACGCTCAGAGCTAAATATTACACAGTTTTGTCTCTGGTAGTTAGGAACCTCAACAGCCCAGTCCATAATTATATCTAAAGCCTGCTTATATGCTGCTTTTCTATAAGATTGGTCATCGCTCTTTCTTGCATCCATAATTAATGTATCAAGATCTTCATCTGCAATGTGATAATGGTTACTGTCTGTTCCACCGAGTCCAACAATGTTGGTACTGTGATATATCTGGTACATATCAGGATCTATTTTTGCACTCCATGCTGCACACCATAATTCTTGTGTACCTGCATCAAGCCTATCCCAAAGTACATTACTATCTGTTAGGTCATTAATAGTTAATTTGAAACCAATAGTAGCTAAAGCTGCTGAAGCATCAGTTAAGATTGCAAATGCTGGATGGTTACCATCACCATCTGCTGGAATTAATACTTCATATTCCATCTTAGCACCTGCAGGAGCTGCAGTTACTTTACCATCTGCTACTGTATATCCTGCAGCTTCAAAGAATCCAAGTGAAGCCTGTAATGCTGCTGCATACTTATCATCTGAACTCATATCTGCTGTAAAGATAGGATTACCAGCTACATCTTCTGAGAATGCTACCTTATAATCAGAATCTGATTTTTGAGGAGCTGCCCAAGAAGTATTTGAAATAGGATAGTTAATTACGCTTGCTGCATCACCATAGTAAGTATCATTTGCAACATCACGATATACTGCAAGAACAGTTGAAAGTGCTTTTCTTAAATTCTTGGAAGCTTCAGAATCACGTTCTCCGCCTACATTTACTGTATCAGCGTTAAGACCAATGTATCCATAACCAAGGTTGTCAACTGTACTTGTAACAATCTTATCACCGGAGATATCTCCGTTACTGTTGATACTTGCAATCTGCTCGAATACTGTCTTACTTCCTGAAGGATCAGTAATATCCAGTGTTCCCTGTTCAATACCAGTTACCTTATCAGCTTCTGTTGTTTCTTTAAGCTGAACATATTTAACTTTAGGTGCACCCTTATAATAATTCTCATTAGCCTCTAAGAATACAACCTTGTTCTCATATTTTACGAATTTGTAAGGACCTGCTCCTAAAGGTTTTGTAGTCTTTTCTTTTACAATTGATAAATCTCCTCTAGGGAATCCAAATTTATTATTCTCATAATCGTACTGAGACTCATCACCATAGTAATGAAGAGGAGCTATAGTTGCACCACCAATTTGGTAGATAGCTGTAGCATCATATCCCTTTGTAACTACTTGAATTTCAGTATCGCTTAATTTCTTAATTCCTTCAATGTTGTGAACATCTTCACCAATACCTGCTTCTTTTTTCTCATCAGTAATAAGAGTTCTTGCAGCAGCTTTTACATCAGCTAAGAAGTAAGCTTCATCTCCTGCATATGCAGAACCTAAAGCTTTATAGTCTGAACCATACTGAGCAATTATATCTGCAACAACCTGATTTGCATCTGCTATAGCAGTTGAATCATAACTATCATCCTTATTATAGAAGTAAGCATATAAATCTTTCTGCTCTGGATATTCTTCTGTGTATTTTGCATATGATGCATTACCGTATAATCCACCAACCCAATCAAATTCTGATTCTAATACTGGCTTTACTACCTTATCAGCAACAACTGCCTTTAAAGAATCACTTGGGTTATTTACTAGTGCATCTACCTCTGCATCTGTTATAGTCTCAGCTGCAGTACTATTGGCACGATAGTTTTGCATACCAATAATTGGCTGTGAATAAAGTGTATCGGAACCATCATATGATGGATCTGATATAACATAATATGAGAATATAACGTCGTCGGCTGTTACAAGTTCACCGTCACTAAACTTAACATCATCTCTCATCTTAATATTGTAATAAGTCATATCTTCTTCTTCATTATAATCAACAGATATATCGGCAATACCGTTATAAGTATAATCAACACCGTTATAAGGGATTGTCTCACCTTCAATAGCGTTATATACAATACCACCAGTTCTGTCTGTAGTCAGAAGTTGTACACTTACCATCTCTACAACGTCCCTATCATATCCTGTTGTAGCAAAGAAAGGGCTGAACTTCTCACTGAAAGCTAAATATCCAACAACCAGTGGAGTTTCTGTTCCTACATTATCTTTGTTATCGTCTGTTTGATCTTTTGAACCATTTTCATTATCAGTGACCTGTTTTGGGTCATCAGTTGAATCTTTGTCTTCACCTTTTTTGCCACATGCTGCAAATGCTGTTAATACCATTACTAACACTAGCATTAAAGATAAAACTTTTTTCATATTTTTCATCTCTCTTATCCTCCTCTTGATATTATATATTTAAAATCAAATATATCAAATTTAATAAAAGTAAATTTTGGAATATATCCTTAAAACAAAAACAGGGGTAAGATACCCTTATTCCTTATAATACGGATCTTCCACCTGATAGACTACCCTCTTTTGTAATTGTAAGTATATAAGGTTTATAACCAATATTAATACCATACATACTGTAAAAACTAGCTCTTTCTGAACTGAATTTCCGTCCAGACCATAAATCATATAAATTATGTCTCCCAAGATAGCCATACTGCTTAGTATAATCTGCCAGATTGTTGAGCGACGAATCCTAATCTTTGTCTTATAATAAGTCCCTCTCTCCAGTTTACTTTTTGAAGTCATAAACCCTATAGTACCAATAAAATTGTATACCATAGGAAGAAATAGTGATACATGGGGTAATGCTACATAAGCTATTCTACTACCTGGATTATTGATAAAACCCGCTCCAATTGCAGTTGTGCAACTGCAAAGCACTAAAGCGAAATAGTAAGACTTATACCTTCTCAGGTTAGTTTCACTTAATTGGCATATATAATATTTCCCTATATATTCTGCTACCTGTTTCACTCTACCACTGGGCAAGGTCTTTGAAACCAGTTTATAATCTTTATAGTATTTTTTCATAGTATTTCCCATTCATAAAGTTCTTATTATACTGGCCTACCAAATTAATTTGGTTACAAAAAGGTCGTCTATACTGACGACCATACTGCCTCATGTATATCACTTTTCTATTACATCTTATATAATTTAACATTTACAAAATTCGGTTTTTTCGTATCAGTTGTATCTTTTATTAACTATAAAAATATCACAGGTAAAACATCTTGTCAAGTAAAAAGGGCTTTTACTTACCTGTAGGTTTCTTCCATCGGGGTAATATATTTAAAGTCCCCTACCAAGTTTTTAAAATCAGTAGACATTATGAACTTTTTTTCTATCATTTCATATAATGTCACATAGGGAGGGGAATAAAATGACTTCATATAATAAAGTAGGAATATTCGGTGGGGATAAACGTCATGTATGTATGACAAGTTCCTTGCTTGATAAAGGTTACTCCGTATGCACCTATATGTTGCAGGAGAAAATTATACACAAAAATCATACTACAGCCCAGAATTTATACGAATTAATTAAGTTTAATAAAATTCTTATTGGCCCTATTGCTATGTCCTCATTTATCCTTAACAAAGAAGATCAGACCTCTTTAACTAACATGTTAACAAATGAACATCTTCTTTTTGCAGGAAATATCCCTAGGAATATTATAGAACTATGTAAAGAAAAAAAGGCATTCTCCTATGACTTATTGAAAAATGACAAGATAGCTATTATGAATGCCATCGCAACAGCAGAGGGTACCATTATGGAAGCAATCAAAAATAGTGATAGCAACTTACATGGTAGCAATTGTCTTGTTCTTGGCTATGGACGATGTGGTAAGGTTCTGGCCGCAAAACTTAAAGGACTAGACGCCAAAGTTACAATTGCAGCCCGTAGTCCAGAAGCTTTAGCCTATGCCGATGCTGCTGGTCACTCTACTGTTTTTCTTAATAAAATGAATTCCTCATTATCCGATTATCATTTTATCTTTAACACTATTCCCTCACTTGTATTAGGGCAGGAGTCTCTGATGAATGTTTCATCAGATGTTCTTATTATAGATATTGCTTCTGCTCCGGGTGGTGTGGATTATGATTATGCTAAGGGGCATGGAATAAAGGCCGAATTATGTCTTGGTCTACCTGGAAAGGTTGCTCCAAAAACTTCCGCCAACATTTTACTAAATGAGATTGAAGGGTTTTTAATAGAAAGAAGTGATTAAATGAATATAAATGGTAAAAATATAGGCATAGCTCTCACAGGCTCCTATTGCACCTATGATAAAGTATTTTTGCAAATCGAAGAACTTGTGAAGAAAAATGCCAATGTATATACAATCTTTTCTGAACAATCACAAAAAACTAATACTCGATTCGGAAAAGCATCAAACTTTTTAAAGAAAGCAAAAGAGATAACAGGTAATGAACCTATTACTGAAATTGTAGAGGCAGAAAAACTTGGACCAGAAAATATACTTGATATTATCTCCATAGTTCCTTGTACTGGTAACACATTGGCAAAGATGGCCAACTCCATTACCGACTCTACAGTTCTTATGTCGGCTAAAGGCCTACTTCGCAACAATAAACCACTAGTAATTGCTATATCAACTAATGACGCTTTAAGTAATAACCTCAAAAATATTGGACTAATAATTAACTCAAAAAATATATACTTCGTACCATTTGGTCAGGATAATTATAAAGCCAAACCTAATTCAATGGTTGCACACTTTGATTTGCTTATTCCCACAATTGAACATGCCTTAGAAGGTAAACAGCTACAACCTCTAATACTGGCACCTGAATAAAAACAACAAACAAAATACTGGGGCTATACAGGTCTATATGCACAAAGCACTTTTTACCTGTATAGCCCCAATTATCTATGCTCCTGCATTGCCTTTTTCTAATTCTACAATGGCACTTTTTTTCATAGGGATTCTACAATTTTTGTTATTACCAAATTCCACAATAACAATCTCATCCATCACATCAATTACTACTCCATAAAAACCACTGGTGGTCACAACACTGTCTCCCTTTTCTAAGGTAGAGAGCATAGCTTCCATTTGCTTTTGTTGCTTTTTCTGAGGACGAATTAATAAGAAATAAAATATAAGTCCTAATACTGCTATCTGTGCAATTAATAATATAAATGCTCCACTTCCACCGGCTTGTTCAGCATCGGTAGCTTCTGCTGCCATTAAAATAAAATTATACATAAAATTCCCTCCTAGGTTTAATATCTATATATTTGACCCAGATGATATCATGGGTAAAATCTTCTGGGTTAAGAGCTATGGGTTAAGTTCTCTAACATCTGCTTTTTATATTCCTTAAATCTTTTGTTTCGTATAGCCTCTCTAATATCCTCCATCATATGATTATAAAAATACAAATTATGAAGTACTAGGAGTCTCATACCAAGCATTTCCTTGGCCTTTAACAAATGTCTTATATAGGCTCTGCTGTAGCTTCTGCAAGCAGGACATTCACACCCTTCCTCAACTGGCCTTTCATCAAACTCATATTTGGCATTGAAAAGGTTTAATTTACCATATCTAGTATAAGCATGTCCATGCCTACCGTTTCGAGATGGATATACACAATCAAAGAAATCCACTCCTCTATCTACAGCTTCCAGAATATTTGCAGGAGTTCCAACCCCCATCAAATATACAGGCTTATTTATAGGAAGATAGGGAACTGTTTCTTCTAATATATTATACATTTCCTCATGGCTTTCACCGACAGCCAAACCACCGATAGCATATCCATCCAAATCCATCTCACTTATTATCTTAGCATGCTCTATACGGATATCTGCATAGGTACCACCCTGATTAATACCAAATAACATTTGATTTTTATTAATAGTATCCTCAAGACCATTTAATCTATCTAGCTCATTCTTGCTCCTTATGAGCCATCTAGTAGTTCGCTCAACTGAGTTTTGCATATATTCTCTATCTGCGGGATGTGGAGGACATTCATCAAAAGCCATAGCTATAGTGGATGCAAGATTTGATTGTATCTGCATGCTTTCTTCAGGCCCCATAAATATCTTTTTTCCATCAATATGGGAATTAAAATATACCCCTTCTTCCTGAATCTTACGTAACTTAGCAAGTGAAAATACTTGAAAGCCACCAGAATCAGTTAGAATAGGCTTATCCCACACCATAAATTTATGCAATCCACCTAATTTTTTTATTGTCTCATCACCTGTTCTAACATGAAGATGATAGGTGTTAGAAAGCTGTACTTGGGTACCAATATTATTTAAGTCATCTGTAGATACTGCTCCCTTAATTGCAGCCACTGTTCCCACATTCATAAATACAGGTGTCTGTATCGTTCCATGTACAGTTTTGAATTCGCCGCTCTTAGCACATCCGTCCCTCTCAATTAGTCTATACATAAGTTCTCTCTTTCTAAAATATCATTATTAATATCATGCTGATAATATATTCCTTTATAACATTTCAAGTATACATTGAAAAGACTTTATTTTCAACAAAAAAATACGGCTTATAAAACAAGCTATTATATATGCCTTAATTTAGAAATTTATTGCATTATATTGGTGCAGTTGATAGAATTATAGTAATGTGTTTCTATCACAAAATATTATGGGAGGATCTATGTAATGTCAATTAAAAAGTCTTTACGCATTATGTTGATAATATCTTCCATCATTCCTGTGGTTATCTTATCTGTTCTAGTCCATGGTATGTTGTCTAACAGATTGATGCAAATGCAAAAAGCTAATCTAGTTAGAACTGCAAAGCTTACACGTTCTGGAATAGAGGCCATGATAGAAAGCAAAAATACAGAAATCAATAAGCTGACAGGTCAAGATGATTATTCTATTGCTAATATAAGCTCCACACTAGATAATATAACCTTTGGCAAGACAGGTCATTTAATCCTACTTGATCATAATGGAGGTATCCTGTATCATCCTGATAAGACCCGTGTGGGAGAAATAATAGACTCATCTTATCTTTCTAACCTTGTCAATGATTATAATAAAGGAGATCTTGTATCAAGTGGAACCTTTGATTACTATTATGAGGATTCTCATCAGATCTACGGATATTGTATGATTCCAGAACCAGATTGGGTGCTACTGGCAAAACAAGATGTATCTGAGATTTGGTCTATGACTAAACTGATACTAATAATGCTACTATTTGTCTGTGCTATCCTGTTAATTATTATAATTATTTTGGCTCATTATATATCAAAAAAATTCACTGAACCTATTATAGCCCTTCGAGACTCCATGCGAACTGCGTCCTATGGAGACCTTTCAGTTCAATCCAATATCAAAGCCAAAAATGAGCTTGGGGAATTGTCTAAGAATTTTAATAAAATGATACATATAATAAAGACAAACTATGAGGATCTTAGCTCCATGCACAATGAGCTACTTTCTAATGAGGAGCAGCTAAGAAGTAACTACGATCATATTGAGTATCTAGCTTATCACGATGTTTTAACAAACCTACCAAACAAACTTGCTTTTCTTGATTATGTTAATGCTTGCTTATTATCACCAACCGGTGCCAATAAGGCTCATGCCATATTCTTTATTGACCTAGATAACTTTAAGACAGTAAATGATACCCTAGGCCATGAGTATGGTGATTCCCTTCTAATTAAAACTGCACAGTTACTTACATCTCTTGGTGAAAGTAAGATGCTGGCAAGAGCTGGTGGAGATGAGTTTTTAATGTTCAAAGAGAACATTTCTTCAGAAGACGAAGCCATAGATTATGCTAAATCAATTATAAATAGTTTTCAAATGCCTATTGAGATAGAAGGTGAATCAGTATATATAACCTTAAGTGTAGGTATCGCTATTTATCCTGATAATGGCCTAACACCAAATGCTTTAATCAAGAATGCTGACATAGCAATGTATAAATCAAAAGACACTGGCAAAAACAAATACACACTATTTGATTCTAAAATGGAAGAAGAGCTAAATAGAAATACAACTATCGTTGAGATTCTCCGTACCGCCATAGATAATAAGGATATTTATCTTCAATATCAACCTCAATATGAACTGAAGACAAATTCAATCGTAGGTTTTGAAGCCCTTATGAGAATCCGAAGCGATAAATTGGGTTTCTTAATTCCCGATGAGTTCATACCAGTTGCAGAAGAAAGCGGACTTATAATTGAATTAAGTGCATGGCTAATAAGGAAAGCCTGCTCTTTTAGCAAAAGTCTAATTGATCATGGCATTTACAACAAGCATGTATCTGTTAATATATCTTCTGTCCAAATCAATCGGTCAGGTTTTATTGAGTTTATATCTGAGATATTAGAAGAAACAGGACTTCCACCTCAGTATCTTGATATTGAAATAACAGAAACCACCTTGGTATCTTCTATTATGGATGCCACGGAATTATTACAAAAACTTAAACAACTGGGTGTAAAGGTATCCCTAGATGACTTTGGTACCGGTTATTCATCCTTAAATTATCTTACCAACATGCCTATTGATACCCTGAAAATTGATAAATCATTCATAGACAACATCTGTACCAATAAAAAGGATGCCAGTATTACCAAATCCATCATCGGTCTAGCTCACAGTCTTAATATTACAGTTGTGGCAGAAGGGGTTGAAACCGAGGAACAGCTGGAATTGCTAAGATCCCAAGACTGCGATATAGTTCAAGGCTTTATTATGTCTCCTCCTCTCCATCCAGAGGAGCTGGAAGATCTCATTAGAAAGAAATAAAAACATGTACCCCTTTTTGAAGGTCACAAACTTAGATATATCTTAGTTTATGATTCTACAAGCTGGGGTACATGTTTTTTTCAGGATGTACAGGTTTTACCAATGACTTCCCATTTTATATATATTTAAATTACCAATCACATAATTTTGTAATTATTTTGCTGCACCTGAGCAACCAAGAACATTAACAATCTTATGTTTTACAAGAGCTTTAATGTTGTCTCTAGCTGGAGTCAGATACTGTCTAGGATCAAAGTGACCAACGTTATTAGCTTGATACTCTCTTACACCAGCAGTAAATGCAAGTCTTAAGTCAGAGTCAATGTTAATCTTACATACTGCCATAGAAGCAGCTTTTCTTAACATATCTTCAGGAATACCAATTGCATCGTCAAGCTTTCCACCATTTTTATTAATAATATCAACATATTCTTTTGATACAGATGAAGCACCATGAAGAACGATTGGGAAATTAGGAAGTCTTCTTGCTATCTCCTCTAAGATGTCGAAACGAAGCTCAGGCTTCTGACCAGGTTTGAACTTGAATGCACCGTGGCTTGTTCCAATTGCTATTGCAAGGGAGTCAACACCAGTACGAGCTACAAACTCTTCAACTTCATCAGGTCTGGTAAATGTTGCATCTTCTTCACTTACATTTACGTCATCCTCAATACCTGCAAGTTTACCAAGCTCTCCTTCAACAACTACACCACGCTCATGAGCATAGTCAACTACTTTTTTAGTTAAAGCAATATTGTCTTCGAAACTATGATGTGAACCATCTATCATAACTGAAGTAAATCCTCCGTCAATACATGCCTTACAGATTTCAAAGCTATCACCATGATCAAGATGAAGCGCTATTGGTAGATCTGTTTCTAATATAGCTGCCTCTACTAATTTCACAAGATAATTGTGCTTAGCATATTTTCTTGCTCCAGCTGATACCTGAAGAATAAGAGGTGCATTTTCCTCCTTTGCAGCTTCTGTTATACCTTGGATAATCTCCATGTTATTCACGTTGAAAGCTCCGATTGCATAACCGCCTGCATACGCCTTTTCAAACATTTCCTTTGTTGTAACTAATGCCATATTATCATTCCTTTCCATTTCGTAAATTATTTTTCAATAAATACTTCATCTATTATACCATAAATTATTATATTTCAAAGGTTTTTTTACCAACTATAATTAATATTTATGGAAATAGTTTATTCAAGTCCTTCTTGCTTATTCTTTATTACCATTATAAAATATATTCAAACCAAAAGACAAAACATAAAATAGTAATTTATAATTTCTATCTTATTTTATAACAATAATACAATAGAGATAATCTTAGGAGGAAATATGAAAGAAAAACGAATAGCTGATTCCTTGACAGAACAAGTTCATATAGTCATGCCATCTCATATAAGTGGTACTGACCGCCTTTTTGGTGGACAACTCCTAGCTTGGATTGATGAGATATCAGCGGTTACAGCCAGACGACACTGCGAACACAATGTAACAACAGCTGCTATCGATAACCTACAGTTTAAAGCAGGGGTTTTTATTAATAATATTGTAGTTCTAATTGGCCGGATTACTTATGTAGGAAATACATCTATGGAAGTAAGGGTTGATACCTATGTAGAAGATCATCTTACTGGCATAAGAAAAGCTGTTAACAGGGCATACCTTGTTATGGTTGCCCTTGATGAGAATGAAAACCCTGTCCAGGTTCCTCGCCTAATTCTTGAAACAGAAGCAGAGCGTGCTGAATGGGAAGCAGGTATAAAACGAAAACAACTTCGTAACGAAAGACGTAAGGAAGGTTATTAAAATAAAACGCCCCCATAGGTTAAATATAAAACTTAACTTATGGGGGCGATTTTATTAATGATCACTATTAGGCATTCTTTATATTAGCTGAAAGAGTCCAATTGCTCTTTTCTATGCTCTTGGCGTTTCTTAGCATTTTCAAAGGATTTGCTATCCATTCTGTCAGCATTATTGTTAAGATATCCTTCAGTATACAAAAAGCGCTTTTCAGTATTTTCCTTGTGTTTATTTCTCCTATTTTTATCACTATTAGTAATAATATTTTTAAGATTATCAATTTCTTCTTTACGTTCTTTTTGTAACTCCATAACATGCTGTATATTTTCTGCCGATGAGGAAATATCGGAATGTTCTTCAAGATGACGTTGTGTTCTTGTAGACTTTTCTACCAAGTTCACAAGTTGGTTTATTCTACCTTCATTTTCATTTCCTCTATTAGTCCTTTGCCTGCCATTGTCCATGATTTACCACCTTTCATTTTGTTTGAGAATTATTTTCTCATATTTATTTTTTCCACATAAGATTTTCGTATGCCAAATCTACATGGAAACTTTTTAATTGTAGTAATATGGACTTTTTTTAAATTTCTTATCCTATAACCCCATTAATATGTCTAATATAATAAAACATATATTGCTGTACTATTCCAGCATATCCATGATATAAACTTGGATCAAATTTATTGTCATAGACATCATTAAGTATCCGCTTCATCCAGACATCTATAGGAAAAGCTTCTATGTGATGTAGTCCAAAAAGTGATATACAGTTGGCCACCTTATCTCCTATTCCACGGATATTCTTTAATATTGACACAGCCTCCTCATGACTGCACTTCTTTAGATATTCAAAATCCAGTTCCCCATCAACAACACTCCTTGAAGCCCCTATAATATATTCATCTCTATAACCTAACTTCAGCTCCCTTAGAACTTCTTTCTTAGCATGGGCTAATTTCTCTGGACTTGGGAATGTATAAAAGATGATACCACTTTTATCATCCTTCTTCTTATCCCCATAGACCTTAGAGATTCTTTCGATACAGGCTTTGATAGAAGGTATATTCTTATTCTGGGAAATAATAAAGCTTATAAGCATCTCAAAAGGTTCCTGTCTTAGAATTCTAATTCCACTGCCCCATGTGGCTGCCTCTTTTAAGAATTCATCTCTACCTTCTTTCAAAGAATCTACAATCCATCCATAGTCATAATCAATATCAAAATAATTCTTCCATATCCCCACATAATCCTCATTATTACAATTTATCTCTACTATGTCCTCTTCTATCTGCTCTAACTCTATATATCGGCCAAATGCTATCAAGCCATATTTGTTGTCGGAAATAGGATTCATGCGAAAACATTGGCCTGAGTCAGCAATCTGCTTTAAATTAAAATTTTTATTATTTATCCTCATATGCACCTCTTTAATTTTATATCTATATCAATTATCCTTCATGTTCTTTGTATACCTTCTTTCTATATTATAAAACAATTATACTTTTCTACAAGTACTACAATATTTTTACATAAATTATACAAATAAAAAATATCTTTAAAAAACATAGGAATTTATATATAGACATTGACAATTTGCCATTGAAAAGTATAATAAATATAATATTGTTTTCAATGCTTTACCGTGTAAAAGTATTGTTGACTATTACAACTATTAAATTAATTATACTTAGAAAAGAGAGGTAAAAATGGGAGAAAACACTTATAACGCATATGAATCAGCACAAAGACAATTTGACCAAGTGGCAAGCCAAATAGGCCTTGACCAATCAACCTGCGAGCTTTTAAGAGTTCCTAGCAGAGAATATCATTTTACTATCCCCGTGAAGATGGATGATGGAACATCTAAGGTGTTTAAGGCATATAGAATTCACCACAATGATGCCAGAGGACCAGCCAAGGGAGGGATACGTTTTCATCCTGATGAAACTGCTGACACTATCCGTGCCTTATCCATGTGGATGACCTGGAAATGTGCTGTAGTAGACATTCCTCTAGGCGGTGGAAAAGGTGGTATAATCTGTGATCCCCGTACAATGTCCAAAGGTGAACAAGAAAGATTATGCCGAGGCTATGTAAGACAATTAGCAAGAAATATAGGTCCAAATGTGGATGTACCTGCACCAGATGTTATGACAACAGGTCAACATATGTTATGGATGATGGATGAATATGAAGCTATCGTGGGCGGAAAACATCCCGGTGTAATCACAGGTAAGCCTGTTGGAATGGGCGGCTCCTTAGGACGTACAGAAGCTACAGGATACGGAGTTATAATCAACTTACGAGAAGCCCTAAAGGAACTAAAAATTGATATTGCTTCTACAACTGCCAGCCTTCAAGGTTTTGGTAATGTTGCAGAATATGCTGCAAAACTATACACAAGTATGGGTGGTAAGATAGTTGCTATCTCCTGTTGGGATAACAACGATAAAAAAGCATACACCTATCGCAAAGAAAGTGGCCTTGATATAGAGAAGATGGTTGAGATTAAAGATTCATATGGTACAATTGATAAACAAAAAGCCATTGATTTAGGATGCGAGCTACTAGATGGAGATCAGTGGTTATCTCAGGATGTTGATATCATACTTCCATGTGCACTTGAAAATCAAATTACACCAGAGTCATTCCAAAAGCTTAGTAAGCAAGTAAAGGTTATCTGCGAAGGAGCCAATGGCCCCACAACACCTGACTGCGATGAGCTTATTAAAGCAAGGGGTATTTACCTAATTCCTGATTTTCTCTGTAATGCTGGGGGAGTAACCTGTAGTTACTTCGAGCAAGTACAATGTAATATGAATTATTTCTGGCCAAAAGAAGAAGTTCTAGAAAAACTAGATCAGAAGATGTCTTCTGCATTCCATGCAGTTCATAATCTTGCTCAAGAAAAAGGACTATACATGAGAGATGCTGCTTATGTTATTGCTATAAATCGTGTGGCAGAAGCAGTTAAACTTCGTGGATGGATTTAATAATTGGTTTATTATGTTTATTTGTATTGACAAGATAAAATTTATCACTTATAATTCTACTGACAAGACAGCAGTCTTGTCAGTAGAAAAGGAAGGTGATAGGTATGACGAATATTAACAAAGTAAAGATAATGACTATATCAGCTCTACTTAGTGCTCTTGGCATATTAATCCCAATGACATTTCCAGGTATAAGAATTGAGCCTGCATCCTATACATTAGCAAGCCATGTACCTGTATTTATTGCTATGTTTATATCCCCAACAGTAGCTGCTTTTGTAGCAGCAATATCAACATTTGGCTTTTTCATCGGGGGATTTCCTATAGTAATAGTACTAAGAGCCATGACACACTTAATATTTGCTTTATTAGGTGCATATATTTTAAAACATAACAAGCATGTATTTTCAACAGTTAAAAGTACAGCCTTATTTAACTTATTAATAGCTCTAACCCACGGTATAGCGGAAATCGCAGTTGTTACCTACTTTTACCAGATTAACGGTATACCTGTTGAATACTACGAGAAAGGTTACCTTATATCCGTTATACTTCTTGTAGGAGTTGGAACAATGGTACACAGTATATTAGATTTTTCAATAGCTTTATTCGTATGGAAACCATTACAACAGGTAATGCCAATACCTGCAAATGCTAGAATAAAGATAAATAGGAATTAAAAGTGTTATTACAATATTCCATTGGATGGACAAGTGTTTACTTGTACATCCTTTTTTAATTTAATAAGACGGTTAATATTTTGACAAAACTATCAAGTCCTTGTTGATTTATCATTTTTATTTTATAATAGAACAAGAACTACCACATGGAGGATAATATGAACTTAAACTCTAAGATCAAATCAATAATAAAAGAACCTTCTGGTTGGCTATATCGACTAAAGATTGCGATTATGATAGTGGGAATATATCTGATTCTAAATATCTTTGGTATGGGTTGCCCCATCAGGTACATTACTGGTATTACATGTCCTGGGTGCGGAATGACTAGAGCTATACTATCTGCTCTTCGATTAGATTTTTCTAGTGCTCTATATTTTCATCCATTATTTTTTCTCGTTCCATTTATGTTCCTTATATATTTATTTGGATATAAGCTTAAAATCCAATATGTTAAAGTATTCTGGACTGCAATAACTATAATATTTTTTGGGACATATTTATTCCGACTATTTTATACACAAAGCGATATAGTATTAATTGACTTAAATAATGGTTTTGTGTTAAAATTTATACATAATTATATCTTGGGAGGATAAAAGATGATAAAGCACAGAAGTCTATTAACACTAGTTTTACTTTCTATCATTACATGTGGAATCTACGGTATTATCTTCTGGTATAGCTATGCAGATGATATGAACCGTGTTTGCCAAGGGGATGGCAAAGACACTAAGAACTATATTATAGTAATACTTCTATCCTTTTTAACCTGTGGAATTTACTATTGGATATGGATGTATGGTGTAGGAAACCGCTTAAGTGAGAATGCTCCTCGTTACGGGATGAGCTTCCAGGAAAATGGAACCACTGTATTGTTATGGATGATATTTGGTAGCTTATTATGTGGAATTGGTTCTTTTGTAGCAATGCATATTCTAATAAAAAACATGAACATGCTTGCTGACCGCTATAACCAGATGTTCTATGGTGGCAATTCTTATGCTCAGAACAACTATAACAATTACAATAATCAACAACCACCTTTACAGTAATCCAATTAATATTACAAGACAAGATAAATTAAGGGAAGTTATTGATCTAATAAATCAATAACTTCCCTATTTATTATATAAAAATATCTTAACTTATTTTATCCACACCTTATACGAAATTAGCTTATGTTATAAACAATCATTCCAATCAATCCAGTTCCAAGCATTATTAATATTGGGCTTGGCTTCCACTTTCTAAGTACAAACAAACTAATAGCAAATAAAATTACTGCCAAGACATTCAAATCACTTAAGTTTAGAGAAAAACCCTCTTCTCCCCAGAAGGCCAAGCTTAATATTGATATAGCTGCAGAGCTTATCAGTGCTACCACCACTGGCCTTAGTCCCTCTAATACCCCCTGAATGACACTAAGGTCCTTATAACGAAAATATATCCGTGCAAGTATTAAAACTATTATAAATGAAGGAACTACACAGCCTAAAGTGGCAACTATAGAGCCCGTAAACCCAGCAACCTGATTACCTACAAAGGTTGCACTATTAATCGCTATGGGACCTGGTGTCATTTCAGCTATAGTTATCAAATCAGTAAACTCCTTCATAGTTAACCAATTTTGAATAACTACAATCTGCTCCTGTATCAAAGGCATTGCTGCGTACCCTCCCCCAATACTGAATAAACCTATCTTAAAAAAGCTAAAAAATAATTCTAAATATACCACTCTTAAGTCCTCCTTTCTGTCTTAATCCGATAGATCACAGCAAGGGCACCTATTAACCCAGCAACTAGTATAAGAATAATAACATTTATGTCAAAAAAGAAAACAGCCACAAAAGACAGGATCATCATAACATTGGAAAGCAACTTCCTTTTACTCACAATATTTCCCCCAAGACCTATGACCACATCAGTAATTACCGCAGCTATACCCCCTTGCATGCCCTTAAGCATAGCACCAATATATTGATTACCTTTAAACTCCTGATAAAACTGTGAAATTACCGTTAATATTATCAAAGGTGGAAGCACAGTTCCAATAGCAGCAACAAATGCCCCTATTATACCCCTTAGTTTATATCCAATCATAATAGCAGCATTTACCGCAATAGGTCCTGGTGAAGACTGGGCTATGGCTGTCATATTAAGCATCTCATCTTCTTCTATCCACCCTAACTTGTCCACGAACTTCTTCTTCATCAAAGGAATAATCACATATCCCCCACCAAATGTAAATGCACTAAGCATAAAAGTAGATGAGAAGAGAGTCCAATAAACATTTTTATTCTCTTTCATATAAATCCTCCAATCTATTTTGGTTAGCCATTTATGCATTAATCTGCACTAGGCTAATTTGTACTTTTCTACTTATCTTCATTATTTTCTTCTAAAAACATCCCCCTTGGTATTTAGTTATTTGCACTTATATTAATTTTAACACAAAGTTTGGCCTAAAACTAACAAAAGACACCTGCCAAAGCAAATGTCTAATATCAATCCAAATCATACAAAAAGCCTTATAACCGTTAAGTTATAAGGCTTTCATCATTACAGGGGCAGTAGGATTCGAACCCACGACCTGCGGTTTTGGAGACCGTTATTCTACCAGCTGAACTATACCCCTATTTATGCTGCTTATATATACTACTATGAATCGTTGTAATTGTCAAGATTGTTTTGCAAATTATATCAGTCTACCACAAAAGTCAACAACCCTATGACTAGAGTCGTTGACTTTGTGGTATCTTAATATTATATTTCTAAATTAATGTGATTATAGTTATAAACGCCTAACTTTTCCATTAACTATTTTTAGAAATATTTATTATTATTTATTTTAAAAGCATTTTCTTTAATAGAGCATAGTCTATTGCATCAATTTGTCCATCATCATTTATATCTGAATTAGTTGCATTAATAGTTGTGATATCCTTAGTTAGAAGATATCTCTTAAAGGCAACCATATCTAAAGCATCAATAGCACCATCTCCATTAACATCACCATAATCTGCTATAATGTCACCTCCATCAGCCTCTGGTCCTTGTTCATCAAGATAAGCAGAGATCCATGCAAGAGGAGCATTCCAGTTGATTGTTATTTCGTTGGTTGACCAGGATTCTATATTATCCATATAACACTTTTGAGCTGGTCTTACACCTGGTAGCCATCCTGAACCTCTAACCCAAGGATCCTGTAAACCGGAATTAGGACCACCAACCAAGCATCCTGCAGGTGCCTTAGGGAAGGAGTTATCAGCTTGATATGCCCAGAAACGATGATGTGTATTCTGTACTGGGTTTTCTCCGTAGCCTGAAATATAGCACTTAACATTAGGATTACGACCCATTAGATAATCCATAGCACTGGCTGCTCCATTTAGGTATTTTACATCTTTTTGGTCACTAAAATCATATGCATAAGCCATTACAATCGCTTCATTAGCAACAAATGAGTTAGAACCCCAAGGATAACCTACTAAGTTATCACCAACTAATGCTTCTTCAATTGGTGCACCATAACCTTGAGCATTTCCAATTGCGATAAAATCATCTGCTGCAGCTTTAATATTAGCTTTAGCCTGTGCAATTTCAGAAGCACCTAGATTATTTGGAACAAGGGCTAATGATATTGTTCCAAGACCTGCTGTATTACCCCAGTCAAAGCAACCGGTAAGTCCTAAAGCTTCTCCACCTACTAATTTTGAAGGCATTTCTAGATAATGACTAGAACTCTTTAAATAATTCTCATACTTTGAAGCACCTGTTGTTACAAATAATTCACAGGCAGCCCAGTAAAATTCATCAAGTACATAATCGTCACCATAAGCTCCACCACCAGGGCCTTGCTCCATAGGTGCGTAAATATTAGGATTTGCTACTGCTGCATCCCATGCACTTTCAGCAACGGTTAAACATTTACTGGCAAACGCACTATCATAATCTTCCCACAAACGGGAAGCTTGAGCAGCTACTGCAGCAAGATTTAAAGTTGCAGCTGTACTTGGTGGCTGTAAATAACGATCCATTGGATCCTCATGAGGCATAACTGCAAGTGCTGTCCAGCGTTCATCATGAGCCTTATGATGTGCCATTCCCTTCAGTGCTCCAGATGGTACTTGCATTTTTAATAATACTTCTACATTGTATCTTGATTCATCCAAGATATCAGGATAACCATTACCACTTTCAGGGATATTTAGAGTATTATCTGCAAAAGGTGCCACAGATGTATCTCCATAATATAATGCACGTTCATATTGATTCATTACTGTCCATGTTGATATTCCCCCGTTAACCACATACTTACCATGATCACCGGCATCATACCATCCACCTGTTACATCAAGAGTATAGTTTCCTTGATAACTCTTATTAGGATCTGGACTCATTACATCCCTAGGGTGCCCAGCTGGACGAGCCCATTGTGACTCTTCACAATATGGAAGCTTAATCTCTATTCCACTTCGGTTATGGTAGAAATATTTCATAGCATCATATTTCATCTTGGAATAGATATCTGTGTCTATATTAAAAGGTAAACTTTCTACTGAACCAGATACCAATTTAAAGCCCCTTCCTTCTGTTTTACAAGAAGAAAAGTCAATGATATGGACATGGTCACCTGATGCTTGATCATAACCCATAACCGTAGTCTGGCCACTTTCTACTCTTCTGCCACTACTGTCAACAAGTTCCCATGCCACTGGAGAGGTTGAAGATGACACAAGGGTAGCCTTCTTCTCTAATCCTGGGAAATAACCCTCTTGATTGACACGTATTTCATTATCTGGCTCTTCTTCTTCTGCTGGATATCCTTTAAAATCTGGATCTAGTACATAGATATCATCAAAAGTAAGAGTTTAAGGCAATGGTGATGTTGCACATTCCGTACCTCCTAAGTGGAAGGCAAATTCACAGTTGCTGGTTGTTGCTTGGTTCATTGTAAACTCTTGGGTAATTGTTACAGGTGTATTCGCCCTTAATTCAACAAAATCCCAGTTCTGATTATAGTTCCAATACTCAGCATAAGGCTCACCCTGATCACCAATCTTAGGGTATATCTTACAATCCTTAGTGGAGGATACTGTAAATTTTACGGTATAAGTGTGACCTCTTTCGATTGTAAGTCCTCTATGACGGAACTGAACATCCCATCTTTCAACTCCTCTATCCTTGATTGTTACATTATATTTACCACCCTCAATAGAGAAATCTGCTGCTGCGGGATATGATTCCACTATATGCCATGGAAGTCCTACTCCATTATCAAAGGTATTATTTCTTATAATATCTCCTGCTCCAACAAGCTGTGCCGCATTACTCTTGGCAGGCATAGCAAGCATAGAAAAACAGGATACCAACATAGTTAAAACTATAAATTGAGAAATTTTCTTATAAAAATTTTTCATATTAGCCTCCTATTAATTATTTTTCCCCCGCATTATGACTATTGTCATAATGCGGAATATGATATAAGAATTACTTACTGTAGCAACATTTTCTTTAATGCAAGAAAATCAAGAGCATCAATATTTCCATCGCCAGTAATATCAGCGTTTTCTTTGTTTATTCTTGTTGAAGAATCTAAGATATATTTCTTAAATAATGAAACATCTAAGGCATCAATATAACCATCATCATTTACATCACCAATATTTGTAGGTACATCATCTTCAGGGAATAATACTGCATAGATACCATTAGCAACTGCAAACTCACATTGAGCCCAGAAACGATGGTATACCATAGTTGCTGGTTCACCTGCTAGTAACTCTGCCTCTACTCTAGACCAATCTGGATCATCACGGTACTTGGAACGAATATCAATAAATTTAACACCTGGTTCAATTACATCACCATTAGGCATTGTTCCTCTCCAACCAGCTGGAACATAAACTTCCTGCTCTAAGAAACGAGAGTAGTCACTACGTTTTTCTACTGATGCAATTCCCTTATCATCTTGGTAATTGTTCCACATGCAATCAAGAAGTTTTTTAGCATTTTCCTTGGATTTTTCATTACCTGTTGCTTTTGCATGATATGCCAATGTATTGGCAAGAGATGAAGCTACACCAAGGTCAGCACCATAACTAACAACTATTACATGTAAGTTAGCATTATCAGAAGGTCTGCCTGTCCATGTATCAGGTTGTCCCTCCCAATCAATTTCATTAGGAATCTCAAAACTTCCATCTGAGTTGAATTTGATTACAGAATTAGCCCATGCTGCCCATTTATCAAGCAGATCTCTAACTCTTTCATCTCCACTCTCATAATAGTACTCTGCGATTCGTTGCATAGACCATGTCTGCATACCAAACCATGTGTTACTACCTGGATCTGCATATACAGGATTTTCAATATATGCCATACCATAGAATGTTGATACGTTAGATGGAATAGTTTCATAACGTCCTTTCCAAGAGTTAGTTGCTCCACCAGCAATAGCACCTTCGGCAGATTGTAACCACTGATAGAACTCAATTTGTCTATCTAAGCTATCACCCCAGTCAGTAGAAGCGTTTCTTGCTTTTGGTTTAAAGTCAGGATCTGTTGATAATACATAAGCAGCAAATGGATTTTGATAACCAAAATGGCTATGGCTACATCCTATTTTCCAAGCCCAATCAGAACCAATTCCACCGCCCCATGCATAATACCAGGACATTAGATAATGACAAGAATCATAACCTGAACCTGCTGTACTAGATTCACCAATCTTTCTAAAGTACTTATCAAACATGGAATATCTTAGATAGTCACCCATCTTTGATGCTTTTTGTACATATGTATTAATATTTACTCCATAATCCTTTGCCCACTTATTTGCCCAATAGGTAGCTTGTACTGCACGAGCATCAGCATCCGGTGCATTGGTATATTTAAATTGCTTAGCATAGCTATCATCACCTGTAAAGAGATCAAGATAACCATTTGGTCCACCAAATTCCATAGTGTCATAGCAAGGCTGAGGAATAGTCTCCCATGTAGATTCCTGTTCGCCTCTTTGGAATGAGTTGATGTAAGCGTTTTTACTTGTACCATCTCCACGAAGGCCAAATCCATACCAGTTATCAACGTCAAGAAGCCAGTGCATACCATAAATCATATCAGTTCCGTATGCAGAAGTAAGATCTTTGCCTATGGGATCCCTACCAACAGGTGCATTAAAATCTAACTTTGCTGGATATTTGTCAGGTGTTTCCCACTCTGGAGCATATGTGGCAGGATCGTCCGGATTATACTTACTCATACTAGAGTTGGGTTGATCCTTATCCGAAGGAATTAAATATTTCTCAGTAACATCCCAAGCTTCTTCAAAGCCTGAAAAATCTCCAGTAAACCTTCCATTCATTGCCTCTAACCACATATAGTAACTCATAGCTTCACTGGTAGTAACATGTCCATAGTCTGGTGCTTCTACCAATAAAGTTTCAATTGAATGATAAGGAACTCCATCATTACTAAAATAACCATTATTTTTATCTTTAATTTTGCCATACATAATCTCAAAACGTTTCTTATATTCCTCATTAACATCCCCTTCTGCTGCAAAGGCTATAGTAGAAGAGAGCATTGTTAAGGATAATGCAGATGCTATTAGCATAGCACCAACTTTTTTAATTCCTTTTCTCACGGGCTTGTCCTCCATTTCAATTTGTTTTATAATATAATCTGAGTAAGAATATACCCACTGGGTATGGCCTGTACTTTCATAGAGATCTTGTCTTATATATGAAAGTACAGGTTCCTTAAACTTTAGCTTAGTTAATCTTTACACTGCCATTAATTTTCTTAATGTCATTAATTCTATCCATGTTGCCATCACCGAAAGCTCCTTCCTCTTGAAAAACTAGAGGTGTTTCTTCACTTTCTGTTCCTAATATCTTAAATGTGATATTTACTACTACTCCATCCTCTGTAATCAATTCATCTCCTAAGGTGTTGTCAAGGAATAAAACACTTATTGATCCCTGATTTATTTTACTTGCAAAATTAATAGGTGCATTGATTATGATATCACCTGCTTCTACAGATACTGCCTCTAAGAGAGTATCATCATATGTGATATAGAAGTTGAAGGTTATAACACTATCAACCATTGATATGTTATCTAACTTTACAGGTACAGTAATGGTATCACCTGTCTTACCAGATACCTTACCTATACTAATATTAAAGCCGGTTTCTACAGGTGTGGAATCCTCGATCATTACATTTAATACAGGATTTGAAGAAACTCCAAAATCAAATGTAAAAGATGCAGAACCTAAGTCTAATGAAGACAGGTAGCTTTTGGAGATTACCACTGTATTTCCTAATACATTGTAATCTCTTCCCTCAACAAGACCTGTAATTCCATTGAAGGTGTTCTCATATGGTATCATAAGCACTGTTATATCAGATGGATTATATTTATCAAAGCTTGCACTTATAGGTGTAATAGATGGGTCAAGTTCTTCTTCATTTTCCATAATTACTACTTTACCATCTGTATATTTGATGTTTATAATTATCTCTCTATTACCATTTTCAAACACTCCGTACCTATTGATATTAAGCGCTGCTTCTGTCCCAGCTCCACCTAAAATCTCAAACTCAATGTATACTAAGACACCGTCTTCAGTAATATTTTGAGATTCAAATGCGTTGAATGATAAATAAATAGATCTTGCATATTCTGGTGCTACTTCCATAAGCCCAAAATCAGTAGACATAAAATTCATAGAATTTTTTTCAGTAATCGCACTATCAGATAGAACATCCATACTAGCAATACCATTATCTATTACGATGTCCGCTTCTACTAAAGCAACTGGCTTAAGTAGGGTAGAATCATATGTAACAGTAAAACCGTAAGCTCCTATATTACCTACTTTTTCAACATCTGCTACACTAATGGGTACAAGTACTGTATCCCCCGTCTGACCATATACTGTTCCTATAGCAATAGATAGGCTATCTTCAGATATTGGAGTTGAATCTTCTATGGTCACAGATAGTATGGGGTTATTACTAACACCAAAATCAAATGTAAGCTCTTTTAAGCCTAAGGGTAAGCTTGCCAGATAACTCTTTGAAATGATCACAGTATTATTAGATACAGTGTAATCAATATTCGCTCTAAGACCTGAGATTCCACGGAATGTACTTCCGTTTGGTGTTAAGGTCACAGTGATATCTGAAGGTGTAAATTTATCAAAATTCATTGCTTCTGGATATATGGTGGGATCTTCTACAGATGCTATAATTACAGCACCATCAACCTTATTAACGGCATTGATTCTACTCATATTGCCGTCTCCAAAGGCTCCATCTTCACTAAACTGTATCTTTGCTGTTTGTCCAGCACTTCCTAATACCTTGAAATCAATGTTAGCAAATACACCATCTTGAGTTATTAGCTGATCACCAAGAGTATCATCTAGGAATAAAAAGCTAATTGAATTTGTAGATGCGTTTATCTTAGATGCAAAGTTTACTGAAGGATTTTTTACTA
>JAAYNY010000045.1 GCA_012520635.1 Clostridiales bacterium
GAATTCGAAGAAGGAGTCCTGCGTATAGAATTCTATGACCAGATATCAGAAGAAGAAGCAAAGATACTTCTTAATAAGCACAAATACCAGGTACACAAAAGATAGATTATATATGTAAGGAGGATTGCTATGATAATAAAAAAGAATGGTCCCTTGAAAGGAAGTATAAGAGTTCCAGGGGATAAGTCTATATCTCATAGAGCCATCATGCTTGGTTCATTATCTGATGGAAAAACTGAAGTAGACAACTTCCTAATGGGTGATGATTGTATTTCAACCATCTCATGCTTTAGGCAACTTGGAATACCCATTGACCTTGATTCTAACAAGCACAAAGTAACAATCCATGGTAAAGGCCTAGATGGACTTACTGCTCCTTCTAATCAGGTTCTAGATGTTGGTAATAGCGGAACCACTATCAGGCTACTGTCTGGCATATTGGCAGGACAAAGCTTTCCTTCCATCATAACAGGTGATGCTTCAATTGTAAAAAGACCTATGGGAAGAATTCTTACTCCCTTAAGACAAATGGATGCAGATATAGAAAGTAAAGATAATAACAATTGTGCACCATTGCAAATTAATAAGCTTGGTAGAAATGTAAAATTAAATGGAATTCACTATCATTCTCCTGTTGCCTCTGCTCAGGTAAAATCCTGTGCCCTTCTTGCAGGTCTTTATGCTGATGGAGAAACAAAGGTTACTGAACCTTATGTGTCAAGAAACCATACTGAACTTATGCTATCAGAATTTGGTGCTAGTGTACATGTATCTGATAATACAGCATCAATACTGCCAAGACCTAAGCTTACAGGCAGGAAGATAAATGTTCCCGGAGACATCTCATCTGCTGCTTATTTCATAGCTGCAGCCTTAATAGTAGCCAATTCTGAACTACTAATTAAAAATGTAGGCATTAATCCTACCCGTGACGGCATACTTCAGGTATGTCGTATGATGGAGGCTGATATAAGCCTTGAGAACATTAGAACAGATGGAGGGGAACCCTCTGCTGATATTCTGGTTAGGCACAGTAATCTTAAAGGAATAGAAATAGGCGGTAGTATAATACCCACCCTAATAGACGAGATACCTATAATTGCCGTACTCTCTTGCTTTGCTGAGGGAAAAACAATTATTAAAAATGCAGAGGAACTTAAGGTTAAAGAATCAAACAGAATAGAAGTTATAGTAAAAAATCTTACTAATATGGGGGCTGATATTACTGCCACCGATGATGGAATGATAATAAATGGTGGTAAGACCCTTCACGGAGCTAAGATAGATAGTAAGTTAGATCATAGAATTGCCATGGCATTTACAGTAGCAGGCCTAGCTGCTGATGGAAGCACCAGCATCCTAGACCCTGAATGTGTTAATATCTCCTATCCGGAATTTTTTAAGGATATTTTAGGTTTCAATCAATAAATTAACCAAGTTCATTATCCCACTGATACTATTTATTATGGAATAAATAGTATCAGTCTTTTATGCTTAATATCCATTTTGCTAGGTCTTCTATAAGAATCTGGCTCACATTTCCTTTAATGTTGTATTCTGTAGTGTCCATCCTGCCGTTAGATTCCATAAAAAGATGGTTCAAATTATCATATAGCTTAAATATTACATTGTCTTTGTCCTTTAGAAGCCCCTGCCATTCCACATAATCTATATCAGCATACACTTGAAAATCATCATTTCCTTGGGCTATAAACATGGGAATATCAAGTTCTTTAACAAGGCTTGGTGTATCTATTTGATTTAGACTATACCAGTAGGAAGCAGGATATCCCAGGATTACTTCTGAACCACTTTTCTTAATCTTCTTTACCTTATCCACTTCTGATTTAACCCTTGCCATATATAATCGATACTGTAGATCTGTTATGGAATCATCTGCTTGTAAGAGAATACTATTTTGATCAAGGATTATATCCTCTAGCCTTCTTGGACTACCTGCAAGGCTTACTATTCCTGCTACTTCTATATTATCCATTGCAATCTTAGGTGCCATCATTCCACCAAGACTATGGCCTACAAGAACAATTCTGTCCTTATCAACCTTGCCACAGCTAAGGGCATATTTGATTGCCTCAGCAGCATCATATAACGAATCATCCTGTATGGTGTATTCTTCCTTTGCTTTTCTAGAACTACTCTCTTTATACCTAATTACTGCTACTCCCTTATTAGCTAAGCCATAAGCCAGATCACGAAACGGCTTATTAACACCTATAGATTCATCTGCATCATGATCTCCTGATCCATGTACAAGTATGGCTACCGGAGGATTTTTAACCTCCTTAGGTAGTGTAAGGATTCCTTCTATAGGATTATTTTTATCTCCAAAACTAATATTAGCCTCTTCAAAAAAATCATTATCCATAAGCTCAGTTTCAAAAGGTGCGTAATTAAACCATAAACCATTAAGTTTTTTATTAGCATTATAAGAAAATAATATTTGAATCCCGGTAATATCATAATCTAAGATTACATATACCAGACTTGCTGTATCTTTTGTTTCTTCAGTAACACTCCTCAAAGCCTTAAAGGTTCCCATATCAGTAGTGGTTAAATTCCATGCCTGCTTTAGTTGATCCTCTGATATTAATCTTTTCATTTCAGATGAAAACAATGCCATAGTCTCCGTAAAATCCCCATCTAATATTTGCAAAGCTAAATCTTTGCTTTTACCAGTAAACATGGAAAGCTCCTGCTTTTGGTCAGTTTGGGATTCATTGTCAACGTCTTGTACATTTTCATTTTTGATTACATCAGTACTTTCTTTATCAGAACACCCTACAAAACTAAATATCATTGTAGCAAGTATAATTATTGCAATTAGTTTTCTCTTTAACATAATTCCTTCCTTATATATTATAAATTTCATGTGATTCTTACTATTAATATTTTATCATAATATAAAAGATGTGGACATTTTTTTTTATGGTGCCTGACACCGTTCACAGAGTGTTTACATTTTTGACACCGGTACCTGGCACCTATCTGACATTCTGAAATGCATTGGCCAGCATTAATTTTATGCGATTTAATTGGTTTACGCTGGAGATTCCTGGATCGTAGTCGATGG
Organism: Clostridiales bacterium; assembly: GCA_012520635.1. Lineage (GTDB taxonomy): Bacteria > Bacillota > Clostridia > Lachnospirales > Lachnospiraceae > Mobilitalea. The sequence continues at coordinate 3,092 of JAAYNY010000045.1, forward strand.
GGACTATGTTGGCAAAGGGATAGCGATCCTTGACGGGCTTTATCATTCCCTTGCCTGCCACATGGTTTGGAAGGCAGGCCAGGGGCTGGACACATATTATGTTCTCTGTGCCCTGCTCGATGAACTCCATCATCTCAGCCGTCACCAACCAACCCTCTCCTGTCTGATTACCAAGGGATAGTATCTGGGAGGCCAAATCAGCCAGTTCATTAATGGGAGTAGGTGGTGTAAAACGTTGACTATTATCAAGTTCTTTACTCATTGTTCTACGATATGCTTGAAGATATTTTATTGCCAAATTACCAAGTGTCATATTTACTTTCTTCCCGGCCAGATATCTGTATCTGAATCCCGGATTAAAAGAAGAATATAACAGATAATCCATAAGATCTGGTACAACTGCTTCTGCTCCTTCCTCTTCTATGATTCTTACAATATCATTGTTGGCTGTAGGATGATATTTTACTAAGATTTCACCTACTACGCCTACACGGGGCTTCCTTATATCTATTAACTCTAATCGGTCAAAATCTTTTATAATATTCCTGATGTTTGATTTATATATTCTATAATCAGAATTTCTTATATTTTCTTTAGCTCTTTCCATCCATTTTTCATATAGTAGGTTGGCGGAACCGGGAAATCTCTCATAAGGTCTTGTCCTATATAAGACTCGCATAAATAAATCTCCATAAACCAGTGCCATAATGCATCTATTTATTAAGCCCACTGAATATTTAAAGCCTGGCTGTTTTTCAAGCCCCACAGTATTTACGGAAATCAGTGGTACATTAGGATACCCTGCTTGTCTAAGACCAAGTTTTAGTAGGGCAAAATAATTGGTAGCCCGGCATCCTCCCCCACTTTGGGTGATTATTACTGAGGTTTTATCTACATCATATAACCCTGATTTTAGTGCTTTTACAATCTGTCCCACCATGATTATGGCAGGATAGCAGGCATCATTATTAACGTATTTTAATCCTTCATCTATAGCCAGACGATCTATAGCCGGAAGCACATCTAACTGGTAGCCACTGATTTTTGCAGCTTCTTTTAATAATTCAAAATGAATTGGTGCCATCTGGGGTGCAAGAATAGTATGGCTACTTCGCATTGCCTTAGTAAATGTAGGCGTCTGATAGGATAGTTCATATCTTCTTTGCTTATAACCACTTCTCTTCCTCTCATCTACTGCCGCAAGAAGTGAGCGTATTCTAATCTTTGCAGCTCCCAGGTTATTTCCTTCATCAATCTTTAGCATTGTATACATCTTTCCGCCGGAAGAAAGAATTTCTCCCACTTGATCTGATGTTACTGCATCAAGGCCACAGCCAAAAGAGTTAAGTTGAATAAGTTCAAGGCAGGGCTCCAGGGATGTAAGATATGCCGCCCTATATAACCTTGAATTATAAGTCCATTGGTCTACAACTCGTAAGCCGAAATCTATATCTGTCAAATGAGCTATGCTATCCTCTGTAAGTACAGCCAAGCCATAGGAAGATATTAACTTTGCAATTCCATGATTAATCTCAGGATCTACATGATAGGGCTTGCCACATAAGATAATGCCTTTTTTATTATTTTGTCTAAGTAGATTTAGTGTATCTTCGCCCTTCTTTCTAATGCCCTCTTTATATCTTTCCCTTTCTCTAGATGCCGCCTCTATGGCGACCTTTACTTCCCTATATGTTACACCAAACTCCTCAAACTCATCAGCCAGTCGTTTTGCCAATACTTTTTCATTGTCTAATGATATAAAGGGGGAGATAAATTTGATTTTTTTATTTTTAATCTCATCAATATTGTGCTTTACAACCTCAGGATAAGATATAACAATGGGACAATTATAATTATTGTCTGCCTTCTTATATTCCTTCTTCTCATATACAACCGATGGGTAAAAGATCACTTTGACTCCCTCTTCTATCAGGCTAAGTATATGACCATGACAGAGCTTAGCAGGATAACAGGTGGATTCTGAGGGAATTGTCTCAAGACCCTTCTCATAAATTTTCTTACTAGATCTTGGAGAAAGCACAACTCTAAATCCCAAGTTGCTAAGCAAGGTAAACCAAAAAGGGTAATTCTCATACATATTTAATACTCGGGGAATACCTATGCTACCTCGTCTAGCCTCAGATAGGGCTAGGGGCTGGTAATTAAAGGTCCGTTTATATTTATAATCATATAGATTTGGTAGCTTTGCCTCTTCATCTACTTTATTGCCAGCTCCTCTTTCACACTTGTTACCACTTATATAACTTTCACCGTTTGAAAATGAATTAATAGTAAGCAGACAATGGTTGGTGCATTTATCACATCGTTTATTAGAAGAAATAGTCTTAAAATCTAATAGTTCCTCACTGTTTAGCAGGGAACCCATCTCTCCCTCTAGATCATGTTCCTTGCCATATAAGGCCGCACCATAAGCTCCCATAAGCCCTGCAATATCCGGACGAATTACCTTTCTATCTAAAATTATTTCCATGGCTCTTAGAACTGCATCATTATAAAATGTACCCCCTTGAACCACTATTCTTTCCCCTAGATCATCTTCACTTCTTACCTTTATTACCTTATATAAGGCATTTTTAATTACAGAATATGCAAGTCCAGCTGATAAATCAGACACTTGTGCCCCTTCTTTCTGAGCTTGTTTTACCTTAGAATTCATAAAGACAGTGCACTTACTTCCAAGGTCTACTGGTGCTTTAGAAAATAAACCTTGCAAGGAAAATTCGTCAACAGGTCTACCAAGGGATGTAGCAAAGCCTTCTAAGAAGGAACCACAACCTGAAGAGCAGGCTTCATTTAAGAGGATACTATCGATGGCTTTATTCTTTATCCTTATGCATTTCATATCTTGCCCACCAATATCTAATATAAAATCAACATCGGGGCAAAAAAATTCTGCTGCCTTATAGTGAGCCATGGTTTCAATCACACCAATGTCTATATGAAATGCAGCTTTCATAAGTGCCTCTCCATATCCTGTAACAGTTGATTTTACAATCCCAACCCCATCTGGAAGTTTACTATAGATATCCTTAAGTATAGCTAGTAACTTGGCTAGAGGTTTTCCTTCATTTCCAGAATAATGGGAATATAGTACCTCTCCCTCTTCTCCAATAAGCACTACCTTGGTGGTGGTTGATCCTGCATCAATGCCTAGATATGCTTTACCCTTGTATTCAGCTAAATCTCCATACTTAACCTTTGCTTTATCATGTCTATTTTTAAAGTCCTCATATTGCTTTTCATCTCTAAAAAGTGGACTTAGAGTAATAGTTTCTTCATCTTTTTTATCAGTGATTACCAGTGCCTTATAATAAATACCCTCTAGATCTAAGGCTCTTTCCTTCCTCCCATATAAGGCAGCTCCAAGGGCTGCAAACAACTGGGAGTTATCAGGACATATAGCCTCTTTGCATCCATCTTTTAGACTGATTTCAAAACGCTTTCTAAGCTCTGATAGAAAATACAAGGGACCTCCAAGAAAAGCTACTCTTCCACGGATAGGCTTTCCACAAGCCAGCCCTCCAATGGTTTGATTAACCACTGCTTGAAATATTGAAGCAGCTATATCCTCCTTCCTTGCCCCTTCATTAATTAATGGTTGTATATCAGTCTTAGCAAATACACCACATCTAGAGGCAATTGGATAGATAAGCTTACTGTTTTTTGCATATTCATTAAGACCCCAAGCATCGGTATTAAGCAAAGTGGCCATCTGGTCAATAAATGCTCCTGTGCCTCCTGCACAGCTTCCATTCATACGTTGTTCCACTGCACCTTTAAAATAAGTTATCTTAGCATCTTCTCCACCTAATTCAATAACCACATCTGCCAAAGGAATATAAGTCCTGACAGCATCGGTACAGGCCACCACCTCTTGAACAAAGGGTAAGGATAACCATTTTGACACTGAAAGCCCACCAGATCCTGTAACACTAATACTACACTTAATATTACCCAGGTTTTTATAGCAATTAGAAATCATCTTCACCACGGTATTCCTAATATCCGAATTGTGCCGGTCATAAGACTGGTAAATAAGCTTTTTATTATCTAAAACTACTATTTTCACAGTTGTTGATCCAATATCAATACCCATATTATATTTTGCCATTGTAAAACTCCCTAACTATATTTCTTAAACCATTATTTGCATGTGGCTATTTATGTATTATGTACAATTATAGATTATTCATTCAGGACAAATTTCACTAGGCAAAAACACAGCCTAAAATTCACAAGTATATGTGATTTTCAGGCTGTGTTTTATATAATTCATTATTCAAGCATTATAGATTTCCATCTATTACAAGCTTATCCATTGTTCTTAATTACATATCCTTAATCATCTAATGATAAGTTTAACTCCTTTGTAGCTATGCTGTCACTAAAAACTCTATCATGTTCTACGAATATTATAGTAGGCTTAAACTTAAGAATTAGCTCTTCTATCTGGATTCTACTATAGACATCTATGAAGTTTAAAGGTTCATCCCAAAGGAATAAATGAGCTGGTTCTGCAAGACTTTTGGCCAGTAATACCTTCTTTTTCTGACCCTGACTAAAATCACCTATGTCCTTTTCAAATTGACTCCTTTTAAAATCCATCTGCCTAAGAACTGTCAAGAAAATGCTTTCATCCAGTCCATACTTTTTAGAAAAATCCTTCAAAGACCCTTCCAAATATGATGTATCCTGGGATACATAAGATATACTAAGTCCCGGTGGAATATAGACATTTCCCTTATGTTTTATATCCTTACCAAGAAGAAGCTTAAATAAGGTGGATTTTCCTGAACCATTCTTACCCTTTACCCCAACTCTGTCCCCTTCCATTACAGATAAATTAATATCACGGGCAATCTCTTTATGGCCATAATATAGGCTTATATCCTCCATATTAACAAATAGCTTTTTGTGAAATGGGAGAACATTCATCTTTAATGGCTCTGCCACTTCAATATCTTTTAGTAAACTTCGTTTCTCATCAATGGCTTCAAGTCTTCTGTTTTCTATGGATTTTGCCCTTTTCATCATCTTAGCCGCTTGATGACCCACATAACCCCTATCACCTACATGGCTACCAATTTTTGATGCTTCAATCTTATCTGACCAGCCACTAGTTTTTCTTACCGCCTCTGATAATGAACCAATTTCCTTCTTTAACTGCTTATTCTTATCTATTTCATAGTTATCCCTTAATGTCTTATTGTGATACCAAGAAGAGAAGTTACCCTTTTGAATCTCAATATTAGTCCTATTAATAGAAAGTACATGATCAATA
>JAAYNY010000046.1 GCA_012520635.1 Clostridiales bacterium
GAGTGGGAATAGATAAAGAAAACCCTATAAACCTTATAAATTCTAGGTTTGTAGGGTTGTTTTTATTGAATAACATAGATGATAGTTATTTACAAGAAACATCCTTCTACTTTATCTTCTTTAAATTAGCCATTCTTTCTCTTATATTCTCATCAAATTCCTGGTCCGTGAATTTAGGATCTCTTGTACTTCTCCAGATATCACAAGGAAGCTTATCACAGTTGCCACAATGACCATGCTTATTATTTACTGTACAATCATAAATTCTACATGCCTTACCCTCTGCCATGTGAAACACCTTTCCCTTGGCTTCATTACAGCCATTACACATCTTCTCCTCATAGCAATAACAGGTGGAACAATCTGTTCCACAAACACTCATCATACCCGTCTTTACGCTCCTATCACAGATATATTCATCTTGCTATCTAATAAAATCCCAATCCTGTCCATCTATTATTTTATTACCCTATTAGCTTCTCCCCAACCTTAACACCTGTATTAGGAAAAAGCTTAAGTATATGTCCAACAATCTTGTCTTTTGCTTCTTTTGCTGCCATTCCATATGCACTTCGAACATAATCTGCTCCGTATAGATTTTCACTTAGCATATAATCTGCAACATGCCAACCATACTCCTCACCTTTCTTGTTTTTCTTCCTATGAAAATTCCGAATAATTACATAGGTCTTCATCTGAAGATCCGCCATTGTACCCTCGAAGTTCTTCTCGCCGCCCTTACTAAATCCTGCTAGTTTCTTAAGTACATATGAAGGTAAGATGTCATGTTCATTAAGAACATCAATAATTTTCTTTTGTCTTATGCTAGCAAGGCCATCCTCATACCTACTGTCAAAATCATAACCATCTCTACGATAGGTCGCAAAGACCGGGAACCACTCTCTAGTTATAAAGCCAGCTTTACCCCTAAAAAACTTACCATATGCTATATCCCCTTCTGATGCAATTTCCATTCTCCAGTTCCAAGGATCCTCAACCAAATCTCCAGACCACCATGAATCACTGGCAGTAAGTTCTTCTACGGAGAAACCGGGGATAGCTCCTTTAAAAAATGGTAAAAATCCAACCTTGTTAATATGGTCTCTTAATTCCACAACTGTCTTAAGCCGTCTATCATCAAAACTATCCAGTCCCTCCATTGTCCATTTGCCATCAACCGTAATCATAGACTCCCCCTAATCTAACTCATCAATTTCAACTTATCTAATAAACTTATTTAATTTAGCTCATCTAATGTTTTACTATATGCAGGTAAAAACTCTTCCACAAATATATCTACTTCCTTTAAATTTATATCTCTTATAATGCCTAGAATAGAATTCTTAGCACTAATAAATTCAGTATTACCTGCCTTCTCTTCTTCAATACATTTTATTAGGGCAGATAACTTATCTGCTGCCTTTACTAATCTCCACAGATAAGCATCTTCTTCAACTGGAAAGAATATATCCTCATAGCTTTTTTGCATATAGTCAGGAAGCATGTTAAGAAGCCTTCTGGAAGCTTGTTTTTCCACCTCTTTATATGCACCCTGAATATTTTTATTAAAGTACTTTATTGGTGTTGGCATATCACCTGTAATAATCTCCGATCCGTCATGATATATCCCTATAAGAGCCGCCTTTTCTACATCTAGGTTATTACCAAGCCGTTCATTACTTATAACTGCCAGGGCATGGGCAAGCATACTTACCTCTAAAGAATGTTCACTTAGGTTCTCAGATCTTGAATTACGCATTAGCGCCCATCGTTCAATGAATTTCATCCTTGAAATCATAGCAAAAAAATTTGATACCATACCATATCCTCCTTATGTCACATAGAAATCAAAAGGACACTATATATTTATAATCCTAATATTAATCATATTAAGTCAAATATATAATGTCCAGATTTAATGCTCTAATCTATATTAGTTATCCTTCAAGATATTTTTTTAGATACTTACCTGTATAGGATTTCTTATTCTTTGCAATCTTTTCAGGTGTTCCCTGGGCAATTACTGTACCACCCTTATCTCCACCTTCTGGCCCCATATCAATTATATGGTCCGCTGTCTTTATTACGTCTAGATTGTGCTCAATGACAACAACAGTGTTACCTGTTTCAGAGAACTTACGTAGTATATCAATTAACTTGTGTACATCTGCAAAATGAAGTCCTGTAGTAGGCTCATCAAGTATATAGATAGTCTTACCAGTACTACGTTTGCTAAGCTCTGTTGCCAGTTTAATTCTCTGAGCCTCTCCTCCTGATAGGGCAGTTGATGGATGGCCAAGCCTAATATAAGATAATCCCACATCATATAGGGTCTGTATCTTATTTTTTATAGTTGGAATATTATCAAAGAATCTAAGTGCCTCTTCCACTGTCATATTAAGAACATCATATATTGTCTTGCCCTTATACCTTACTTCCAGAGTCTCACGGTTATATCTCTTACCATTACATACCTCACAAGGAACATATATATCTGGCAGGAAGTTCATCTCAATCTTAATGATTCCATCACCGCTACAAGCTTCACATCGACCACCTTTAATATTAAAGCTAAACCTACCCTTTTTATAACCTCGCATCTTAGCATCCTGAGTGGCTGCAAACAAATCCCTAATCCTATCAAATATACCGGTATAGGTTGCTGGATTTGATCTTGGAGTTCGACCGATTGGAGATTGATCAATATTAATGACCTTATCAAGTTGATCAAATCCTAATATATCTTTATGGCTTCCTGGGAATGAATGAGCACGGTTCAACTCCTTAGCAAGTCTTTTATATAAAATTTCATTTATAAGAGAACTTTTTCCCGAACCTGACACACCAGTTACGCAGGTCATGACTCCCAAAGGAATATCTACCTTTACATTCTTTAGATTGTTCTCATTAGCACCAACTATAGTAATGTGTCCTGTGGGCTTTCGTCTGGTCTTTGGAACTGGTATCTGTATTTTACCGCTTAAGTAAGCACCGGTTAAGGACTCCTCACATTTTATAATATCCTCTACCTTACCTTCAGCAACCACTAGACCACCATGTTCACCTGCTCCAGGTCCTATATCAACGATATGGTCTGCAGCGTACATAGTATCCTCATCATGTTCAACTACAATTAATGTATTACCTAGGTCTTTTAAGTCTATTAAAGCACTTATAAGTTTGTCATTATCCCTTTGATGAAGGCCTATACTTGGTTCATCAAGTATATAAGCCACACCTACAAGGCCTGAACCTATCTGAGTGGCCAGACGTATTCTTTGGGCTTCACCACCTGATAGAGATCCTGTTGATCTAGATAGAGTTAGATAGTCCAATCCCACACTTATAAGGAATCTAAGCCTTGCTCTAATTTCCTTTAGAATTATATTACCAATCTTTTCTTGCATACTAGTAAGCTGCAAATTATTCATATATTGGGATAAATCCGTTACTGAAAGTTCTGTAAGTTCAGAAATATTCTTATCACCTACTATTACAGCAAGAGCTTCAGGCCTTAAGCGTTTGCCCTTACATTCCCTACAAGGGATAGACTCCATAAACATCTCATACTCTTGTTTTACGATCTCTGATCCTGTCTCCCTATAGCGTCTCTCAACATTCTTAATCAGACCTTCAAAGGCAACATCATATATACCTTCTCCTCTCTGACTGCGATAGTGAACCTTAACTGATTTGCCATTAGTACCATGGATAATCATATGCTGAATATTTTTAGGCAGTTCCCCATAAGGTGTGTTCAAATCAAACTTATATTCTTTTGCCAAAGCCTCCATAATAGATCTGGTATAACTGTCTTTACTATTAATTGACTGCCAACCAGGTGCAGCAATAGCACCATTTATTAGACTTAGCTCCTTACTGGGAATCAATAGTTCTTCATTAAACTCCGTCTTTACACCTAATCCATGACATTCTTGACAGGCACCAAAGGGATTATTAAAGGAGAACACCCTTGGTTCTAACTCTTCAATACTTATGCCACAATCTGCACATGCAAAGTTCTGGCTTAATGTAAGCGATTCTCCTCCTATTACATCTACAATCATAAGTCCTTCAGCCTGTTTTAGTACAGTTTCAATAGAGTCGGAAAGTCTCTGCTCTATGCCTTCTCTAATAACCAATCTATCTACTAATATCTCGATGTTATGCTTGATATTTTTATCAAGGCTTATATCTTCACTTAGATCATAGATATTCCCATCTACCCTTACCCTAACATAACCGCTTTTCTTGGCTTGTTCAAACAACTTAACATGAGCTCCCTTACGTCCACGTACAACTGGAGCCAATAGTTGAATCTTTGTCCCCTCAGGAAGACTCATAATCTCATCTACCATCTGATCAACTGATTGTCTCTTAATCTCCTTGCCGCATTTTGGACAATGGGGAATACCAATTCTGGCATATAGGAGACGAAAATAATCATAAATCTCCGTAACTGTTCCCACTGTAGATCTGGGATTACGATTAGTAGATTTTTGATCTATGGAGATTGCAGGGGGTAGCCCTTCAATACTCTCTACATCAGGCTTCTCCATCTGACCTAAAAACTGCCTAGCATAAGAGGATAGAGATTCCATATAGCGTCTCTGTCCCTCTGCATAAATAGTATCAAAGGCTAATGATGATTTTCCTGAACCTGAAAGCCCGGTTAGTACCACAAATTGATCTCTAGGTATATCTATATCTATACCCCTAAGGTTATTCTCCTTAGCACCTCTAATTCTAATATAATTCTTCTTATCAATCATATGTCCACCTGTTCTAATCCAAATAATCGTTACTTGTAATCAAGAAGCTGTTTCTTAACTTCTATCATCTTATCTCTTAGGATTGCTGCTTGTTCAAAATTAAGCTCAGCAGCCGCTGTATGCATCTGTTTTGTAATCTTTTTAACTAAAGCATTTAACTCTTTCTCTGACATGGACTCTAAATCCTTCTCCATATCCTTAATATCTTCATCAACCTTCTTAGATATACTAATTATATCTCTTACCTTCTTCTGAATAGTAGTTGGTGTAATTCCATGAGCTTCATTATACGCATGCTGAATCTTTCTTCTACGGTTAGTCTCTGATACAGCTTTACGAATGGAATCCGTCTCTTTGTCAGCATACATTATTACCCTTCCGTCTGCATTACGGGCAGCCCTTCCTATGGTCTGTATCAAGGAAGTCTCAGAACGGAGGAATCCTTCTTTATCCGCATCCATAATAGCCACTAAACCAACCTCTGGTATATCAAGACCTTCACGGAGCAAGTTAATTCCCACTAGTACATCGAATAGATCCATTCTCATGTCCCTTATGATCTCAGAACGCTCCAAAGTATCTATATCAGAATGGAGATATTTTACCCTAATACCTACTTCACGAAGATAATCGGTCAAATCTTCCGCCATCCTTTTTGTTAAGGTAGTTATAAGCACCTTACGTTTATTTTCAATTTCACTACGTATCTCACCTAGCAAATCATCAATCTGTCCTTCTATAGGCCGTATTGATACCTCTGGATCCAATAAACCTGTAGGTCGAATAACCTGTTCTGCACGTAGGAGTTCATGCTCACTTTCATATACAGAAGGAGTAGCTGATACGAATAATATCTGACTAATCTTACTTTCAAATTCCTCAAAGTTAAGAGGTCTATTATCTAGAGCCGATGGTAATCTAAAGCCGAAATCTACCAGGGTCTGTTTTCTCGATCTATCCCCTGCATACATTCCCCTAATCTGAGGAACTGTCATATGGGATTCATCTATTATTATCAGGAAATCATCAGGAAAATAATCTAAAAGTGTATGAGGAGCAGTACCTGGTTCAAGTCCTGTCAAATGTCTTGAATAATTCTCTATTCCTGAACAAAAGCCTGTCTCCCTAATCATCTCTATATCAAAATTAGTTCTTTCTGAAATCCTCTGTGCCTCTAAAAGCTTGTCCTCACTTTTAAAATATCGAATTCTCTCTTCCAGTTCAGCCTCAATATTCTGGGTAGCAATAGCCAACTGTTCTGGAGCAACTACATAGTGGGATGCAGGAAATATAACCATATGCTCCAAGCTACTCTTTATCTCTCCTGTAAGCACATCAATCTCCAATATCCTATCCACTTCATCACCAAAAAACTCTACCCGCAGGGCAACTTCCCCTGAAGATGCAGGAAATATCTCTACAACATCTCCACGAACCCTAAAGGTACCACGCTTAAAATCCATATCATTTCTGGTATACTGAATGTCTATCAGCTTTCGAAGAACATCATCACGATCCCTAAGCATGCCCGGACGAAGGGATAAAACCATTTCCTGATAATCAATAGGGCTACCTAGTCCATAGATACAAGAAACACTAGATATTACAATAACATCATTTCTCTCTGTAAGTGACGCTGTTGCAGAGTGCCTAAGCTTGTCTATCTCTTCATTAATAGATGAATCTTTCTCTATATAAGTATCTGTAGAAGGAACATATGCCTCCGGCTGATAATAATCATAATAACTAACAAAATACTCAACTGCATTCTCAGGAAAGAACTCCTTGAACTCTCCGTATAGTTGAGCCGCTAAGGTCTTGTTATGGGCGATAATTAAGGTGGGCTTTTGTATCTCTTGTATGATATTAGCCATGGTAAATGTCTTTCCTGAACCAGTGACACCTAGTAAGGTTTGAGCTTGATTACCCCTATTAAAGCCATCTACCAAAGCACGAATAGCCTCCGGTTGATCCCCAGTTGGTTTAAAATCAGAAACCAGCTTAAATTCCATACATAACACACCTACTTTCTTGTCCTTAAATTAAATTGTTGTAATTATAACATAGTGGTATTTCAAAAGCAATATATTTTTCGAATGTTTGTTCTGCTTGCTGTAAGCTATGGTAAAATAATAATAGAGACGTGTATTATGGAAGATACCACGTCTCTATTGCTATTGAGTTAGTTTATTTATTATTTTACCACAGTAGCAGTTCCAAACTGACTGTTATAAAGTTTATGATAAAAGCCCTGACTCTCTAGTAATTCTTCATGACTTCCTTGCTCTATGACCCTACCCTGATTCATTACTAGAATAAGATCCGACTCCCTAATTGTTGAAAGTCTATGAGCTACTATAAAGCTAGTTCGCCCTTCCATTAATTTTGCAAATGCTTTTTGGATATGAATTTCTGTTCTAGTATCTATATTACTGGTGGCTTCATCTAGTATAAGCATTGGTGGCTTAATAAGCATTACTCTTGCAATACATAGAAGCTGTCTTTGACCTTGGGATAGATTCCCCCCATCCTGAGTTATGATAGTATCATATCCATTAGGAAGACGTTTTATAAATCCATGGGCATAAGAAGCCTTTGCAGCAGCAATTATATCTTTTTTACTGGCATTTGGACTACCATATGCAATGTTCTCCCAGACAGTCCCCTCAAAAAGCCAGGTATCCTGTAGCACCATACCATACATACTCCTAAGGGTCTTCCTCTTCATCTTATTAATATCCACGCCACTTACTTCTATATTACCTTTATCCACATCATAGAATCTCATCAACAGATTTATTACTGTGGTTTTACCCGAACCTGTAGGCCCTACTATGGCAATTCTGCTGCCAGGTTTCACATCAAGATTCAACCCTTCAATAAGGGAAATTTCCTTCTGATAAGAGAATGCCACATCTGTAAGCCTAACCCTTCCATCACATTTAAGCTCTGATATGAGGTCTTGATCAGATGATTCTGCTTCTATGTCTATTAGGGTAAATACTCTTTTAGCCGAAGCCAGGGCTGATTGTAGTTCAGTTATAACCCCTGAGATTTCATTAAAGGGCTTAGTATATTGATTGGCATAGGATAGGAAACTTGATAACTGCCCTACACTTATGTTACCCTTTATTGCCGAAAATGCTCCCAGAATACCTACCGAGGCATAGACAACACCATTAACAAACCTTGTACTGGGATTAGTCAAAGAGGAATAGAATTGAGCCTTAACTCCACATTCATGAAGCCTATGGTTAATTTCTTTAAACCTTTCCACTGACCTATCTTCATAAGAAAATGACTTGATTAGCTCTTGGTTTCCTAGTAGTTCCTCAATCAGTCCACCCATTTCACCTTTAATCATGGTCTGTTCTGTGAACTTATTGTATGTCCTTCTTGCAATAAATGCAGCCACAAAGAGAGATAAGGGTGTTAGCATAATTACTAACAAACCTATACCAAGATTTATACTAAGCATAAATCCTATGGTTCCTATAATTGTCATAATCCCTGAAAACAACTGGGTAAATCCTTGCAATAATCCATCAGAAATAATATCTATATCATTTACCATGGTATTAATTATATTACCATGGGATGTGTTATCGATTTTCTCCAGGGGAATATAGTTAAGCTTATCAAATACCCTACTTCTTAAATCCTTAATAGTAAGAAAGGTAATCTTATTGGTACAATAAGCCGTAATCCACTGGAACACGGTGCTTCCACCAATAAATACAGCAAGGTATATAATATTCCTTAAGACGCCGTCAAAATCAACTTCATTAGGTCCAACAATATTATCTATAGTCTTTCCAATAAAGACTGGTATTAAAAGGGATAGGGTCACACTTATCATGGAGCTTAAAAGTGCACCAAATAAATAGCCCCTATACGGCTTTGCATAGGAAAATAATCGCTTCATTGCCTTGCCTTTTTCATCTTGCCAAGTCATCATGCCACCTCCTTAGCTTAATTGTGAGTCACAGATTTCTTTGTAGACCTGGCAGTTCTTATATAGTTGGTCATGCTTACCAAGACCCACCATCTTACCGTCATCTAGTACAACAATCTGATCTGCATTCTTTATTGTATTTGCCCTTTGGGACACTATAAATACTGTGGTATCCTTAAGATTTTCCTTAAGTGCGGCTCTAAGATTAGCATCCGTAGTATAATCTAAGGCACTAAAACTATCATCAAGTATAAGTATCTTTGGCTTTCTAACCAAAGCCCTAGCGATGTTAATTCTCTGTCTTTGACCACCAGATAGATTTCTTCCACCCTGATTAATAGGAGCATCATAAGCTTCAGGAAGTCTTTCAACGAATTCCTTGGCTTGAGCAGTCTCTATTGCCCATTTAATTTCATCTATTGTTGCATCCTCTTTCATATACCTAAGGTTGTCACTTATACTACCAGAAAACAAGACAGATTTTTGTGCCACTATTGCAAATAGTCCACGAAGTTTATCAATTGAATAATCCTTAAGGGGTATTCCTTTTAGTCTAATCTCACCCTTGGTGACATCATAAAACCTTGGTAGAAGATTTATTAGTGTTGATTTACCTGAACCTGTTCCACCTATAATGCCTATAAGCTCTCCCTCATGAATATCAATATTAATATCCTCTAGGGCATATTCGTCCGATCTTGGATAAGCAAAGGATACCTTATCAATGCTTATAAGCGGTTCTTCACTTGTATTATCGAAGTTTTTCCCACCCTTATCAGTTATACTTGGTAGTGTATCAAACACCTTATTAATTCTTCCAGCTGATGCTGCTGCCTTAGTAAATATAACAACTAAGTTAGCAAATACCACTAAAGCCAAGGATATCTGAGTTATATAATTGACAAATGCTATCACCTCACCTTGAGTAAGGCTTCCATCACTTACCCTATAACCTCCAAACCAAAGTATAGCAAGAATCGCAGTATTTAGGATTGCAAAAGTTGCTGGATTTAGGAATGCGGAGATTTTACCTACATTAATTGCAACATCCGCAACTTCATCGTTAGCTTCATTAAATCGATTAATCTCATGATCTTGTTTGGAAAATGCCCTTACTACCCTAGCTCCACTAAGATTTTCCCTTGTAACACGAGATACCTTATCAAGCATCTTTTGTCGAACTCTATAATAGGGAACTGATAATTTCATAATCAAAAATATAACAGCAGATACTAAGGGTGCTACTATTAAGAATATTATTGATAACTTTAAATCTAATATCATGGACATAACCACAGCACCAATAATAAGAAAAGGTACTCTTACCACTAGTCTTATAAGCATAGCAACAGCCAACTGCATCTGATTTATATCATTGGTAAGAACAGTAATAAGGGAATTAGTTCCCAGCAAATCAAGCTCACCATGGGATAATTTGTTGATATGGGAATATAGGTCATTCCTAACTATGGTTCCAAAACCTTGGGATGCCTTAGCCGCATTATACTGACAGATAATCGCAAAAACAAGCCCCATAAAACCAAGAAGTAAGATAATCCCCCCTCTTTGGAGCACATAAGTATAATCCCTGTTTTTTATTCCTATATCAATAATTGACGCCATAACTAGTGGTACAATTAATTCAAATACCGCTTCAAGTAATTTAAAAAACGGTCCAATAATCACTTCTTTTTTAAAGTATTTTAAATATCTAGCCAGTCTTAACATAAAACCCCCGTACTCTACAATATTGCATATTTTAAATAATTTCCTATCTTAACATAATATATGATATTTTTTTAACTTTCAACCATTTAAGCAAATTAGCCTGGTATTATATTGAATTTATTTATAGTAAAAATTAGGACCATGTACTATAATAAACAAAAGTGTAACATTTTATAAGAATGCAACAGAAGGGAGAGTATACAAAATTCATATGTATCCAGATAATAAAGTAGATAGCTACAAATTAATAAATGAACAATTAAAGTCTTTGCTTGAGAATGAAACCCACCTTATCCCCAATCTAAGCAATGCTTGTGCACTGCTAAACATGGCACTTACAGATATAAACTGGGTAGGGTTTTATCTAATAAAAAACGATGGACTTCTATTAGGACCCTTTCAAGGAAAGCCAGCTTGTATTCATATTCCCATTGGTAAAGGTGTATGCGGTACTGCTGTAGCACAGAAGAAAACCCAAGTGGTAGCAGATGTCCATGCCTTCCCAGGACATATTGCTTGTGATAGTGCATCTAATTCGGAGATAGTAGTTCCTATAAGGGTGAATGATTCCATAGTGGGAGTTCTTGATGTGGATAGTCCCATTTTTAATAGGTTTGATGACACAGACAAAGTAGGTCTTGAGGAATTTGTCGCTATCCTTGCAGCAGGCTGTAACTGGAATGAAGAATAAAAAATAAGTTGTAACAAAACTTACTATCATTGTTTTGTTACAACTTTTCTTTTATTTATCCCTAATCTTCTTACAGATTTTCTCCATAGTTTCTTCTATACCAAGTCCCTCAGCATCAACTATTATATGGGCATATTTTTCGTAGAGTGGACAACGTTCTTCATATAAATCTAGAAGGGTTTGTCCATCTTTAAGTACCACACCTCGTTGTCTAATATTCCCCAATCTCTTTCTTATGGTGTCATAACTAAGCTTAATATAGACCACCTTTGATGTTTCACGAAAATGTTCCATAGCCTCAGGACAATAGGCAACACTTCCACCAGTAGCAATTACTGTATTATCTACTGATATATCTCTATTAACCTGATTTTCAATGGCAATATAGCCCTCCTGCCCTTCTCTCTCTATAATATCCTTAAGCAGCAACCCTTCTTGCTCTTGAATTAATAGATCTGAATCTATAAAGTTCATGCCAAGTACCTTGGCCAGAATTACTCCTATGGTGCTTTTTCCTGCACCGGGCATGCCTATTAATACAATGTTATCCATTCTATGCTAACCTTTCTGTATCAATTAATAACAAGTTAACTTTTAGCTATATCACATTTTTCGTCTTCCTCTGCTAACCTGGAATTGACGTAACCCATAATCTCCCTACGGGTAATTATACCGATAAAATAATCTCTATCATCAACCACGGGAATAAAGTTTTGATCCATAGCTCTCATCATCATCTCATCCATAGTCGCTGTTATACGAACGCTTGGGTTTTTACCTTTTTTAATTATTTCTCTAATCTTAATATCTTCAATGCTTTTCATATTGGTCTTATGAAGGTGATCTTTTCTGTCATCAATAAGGAACCACAAAAAATCCCCTTCACTTATTGTACCAATATATCTATTATCTTCAGACAATACAGGAATTGCTGTATGTCCATGATTACGCATCTTTTCAAGTCCCTGCCGTAAAGTATAATGATCATATAGGTAGGCAACTTCACCCTTGGTTTTTAAAAAATATGCAATGTTCATGTTACATGCTCCTTAGCTTACAGTTACAAAATAACTTATTTTCCAAATCGGATAACATTCCAAGAGCATTTCTTCATATTAGTAGTGAATATACCATTGTCATATGCATAATCTGACTTGTGCTGTGGCTTAACTATTTCATTATCTAGGGAATTAGTAGCCTTCATATCAAAACCTTCCATAACAATATATTCTACTGGCTTATAACCTTCAAAACCACGAAGGTCTGCCTCAAAGTTCACATCATCATCCACATTTCTATTAACTGCAAAGATTGTAACTTCATCATGCTCTGGATTATATATAGCAATAGCTTCTACATCACTTACATCTGTGTGATTTGATGTATCATGCTTAGATGTCTCAATAACAGGTTCAA
>JAAYNY010000047.1 GCA_012520635.1 Clostridiales bacterium
ATTTGCTAAAAGCATTTTATATGATACTGTTCGTTTATTGAAAATCTATTTGAAGTCCCATGTGTGAAGACTTCTGTTTTTAGAATTTTCAGGGTTGTTTCACTGTTCAATTATCAAGGTTCTCATTTTCCAAAAGCCTTATTATATATAGCTTTAGTTGTCTGTGTCTTTGCTTTTCCAAAGCTTCTGTTTGGGTCAGCAAAAGTTATTATAGCACCCTCATATATTTATGTCAACAACTATTTTAAACTTTTTTTCCTCCTTTTTCTACCTACAGGTTTTTGACACTGGTACCTGGCACCGTTTACATTCTGTTCACAATTTTGACACCTGTACCTGACACCTATCTTTGAAGTAGGTGGATAGCAAAGCCCCCAAACTCTTTATTAAGACAAACCTCAATCAGCTTATGGTCTTTATCATATTTTTTACTATCTTCCTTAAAGGTATATCCTTGTTGACTTAGATGAAATACAGCTCTATCAATATAATTGGTTTTAATGGCAATGTGACCATGTGAACTACTACCCTCTTTTTTTGTAAAGCCAAATAACTTTTCAAATGATTCTACAATATGATCTGCTTCTTTGTCCTCATCTACATTAATTCCTATATGGCCAAGTTCAAAGCCTAACATCATGTTAAAAGCTTCCCTGGTTAACTGTCTTATCTTATGAAAATCACCTGCTTTTATCAAGCTATCATTAACCATCCAGCTTCCACCACAGGCAATAACCTTAGGGAAATCCAGATAAGAGGTAAGGTTGGATCCGTTGATACCACCAGTTGGCATAAACCTCATATTAACATATGGGCCAGCCATAGCTTTAATCATTGGAAGTCCTCCGGCAGCTTCTGCCGGGAAGAACTTAACCACCTCAAGGCCTAGTTCTATTGCCGCTTCTACATCACTGGGTGTTGAACAACCTGGTATAATCGGTATATCCCGTTCTCTACAGTACTTTACTACTTTAGGATTTAAACCGGGACTTACAATAAAAGTTGCACCAGCATCTACAGCCTTATCAACCTGTTCAGTGGTAAGAACTGTTCCTGCACCTATTAACATATCAGGAAATGCCCTGTTCATAAGTCGTATGGACTCTTCTGCTGCCGAAGTACGAAATGTTACCTCAGCACATGGAAGACCTCCATCCCGCAGAGCCTTTGCCAAGGGGCGGGCATCCTTTGGATCATCTAACTTAACTACGGGTACTATACCCATCATTTGAATTCTATATAGTACTTCACTCATTTAATAGTCTCCTTAAAAGATAGTTGATATACTCATAACAGTGTTTAACAAAATGTTCCTATCATATATATAGGTTAGAATTTTACTGTTATTTATCTGCAAGATTGCAGACTGGCCAATTTCAGACCCACTTATAACCGTAAGTATTACAAACAAAATCCACACTATCACCAGTCCTTGGAGACCTCCTACAAATAGACCTGCAATCTTATTAATCTGATTAAGAATGGGCAATTTACTTATTATATTAAGGGCTATACTAATCACCCATAATGCAATAAATATCACAATAAAAGTGAATACAAATGCCAATGCATTTATTACAATAGCAGTCACTTGGCTTGTAATATATGATTTAATATTTGTTTCTTGCTTTTCTTTATTAGCTTGTAATGAATCTTTTATGGTTTGGGGTAAGGGCAGACTAGCTATTAACTTTTCTATATCCCCAGCCTCAGCTATATCTTCCTCTACCTTTGAGAAGAGCACCTCTTCTACTTTTTGATTAGTCTTTTGGTAAAATGATTCATTATTTATTAGCATTTCATTAACACTGGGACTTATCCATGTAGTTAAAAACAATGCAATTATAAATGAAAACAAAGAAAACACTATCTTTATTAAGCCTACTTTTCGACCTATCAAAGCATTTATTATGATAATAGCAAGCACAATTAATAATAACCAGTTCATTATAATCCTCCTATTCAACTAACTGTATCTCTAAAAACTCCTCTGGATTCACTAATAAGTAACGATCCAAATGATTTATGGGATAAAAGGCTGATACATTTGATGTAAATGTATATCTAAATTTCTCTACACCACTTATTTTATAAATTAGACAAGAAGTCTTATTTATCAATATAATCTCATCCTCAGATAAATAGATGCTTTCATACTTGAAATCCACTTCCATGTCTAGTACCAGCTTACCTTTAAGATCATATAGTAGTAACTTAGGATTCATTGCTTCATCATCCTTAAGAACTAGACCTACATATTTCTCATTATGTAATACACTTTCTATCTTGCCTTGGACATCTATTTCTTCAGCTATCTCTGCTATCTCCTCCATGGAAAATACCATCAATCCATCTTCTTTAAAGGCTGCAACTGTATCATTATCTAAAAATGTTATCTTTGGAACAATACCTGACTCATGAATATGGGCACCAGCAGTACGATCTGTAAAGTTCTTTCCAACTGGACCAAAGTTAAGGAATAGGATATTGTTGGTCATCTCACCCTTACTAATACACAGATAAGTTGCTGCAATCTTCTTTCCATCTTGTGAAATAGATATATCCATGGGATAGCCATCTGCCACCATATTGGTTATCTTTTCACCCAGTAAGTCCCCCTCTTTATTATATAATTCTATATAACTTAGATCTTCTTCTATCATCAAGACCGCAACCACACCCTGTTCAGCCACTTCTACTTTTGCTATGGGATGATTGGTAGATATACTGCCAGCAAGTCCATCTTTATTAAATATGTATAGGTTTTTACCTCCCCTATCTGCTACCACAGCATAATCCTTACAGGTATCTCCTATTGGGTCTGACATTTCATAAGAACCATTCCACAGTAGATTTCCTTTTCCGTCAACAGCTAGAGCACCATCTTTGCTATATCTAACAACTGCTCCATTATACTCCATGTAGCCACCTAGATTCTCCTCGGTATTTACTACTCTAGCAAGCACTTGGTAGTCCTGATAATTCCGGTTAAACAACTTAAATAAATATATTGCCACTATTACAATAATAACAACTAACACCGTTGTAAATATTATGGCTCTATTTCTTCTATATCTCTTTCTTCTGTTTTCAAAATCTCTCACTTTGTCACCTGCCCACTTGTCTACTTACACCTACTTATATAATATATCTATCTTTTAATATACTCCATAGTAAAACTATACTAATAGAAATTATACCCTACTTTAACCATAAAGGCACGGGAAATTTTGCAATAAGTAGACCTTTCTATTGCAAGAAGAAAAGGTTCTGCTAGCAGAACCTTTTTTCCTTATGGGACTATTAACTTTTGTCCAATATATATCATATCTTCATCATCAATATTATTAAGTTCCTTTATAATTGCTATATAATTTGCAGAGTTATAAAGCTTGTAGCTAATTCCTGCAAGAGAATCTCCAGCCTGTACAGTATAATACTTAACTTCCTCTACTGCATCTTTGCTGCTCTCATTTGAAGTGCTCTGACCCAAAGTCCCCTGGCTAATCTTAGGCTTATCTTCTACTGTCTGTGTGGTATTTACTTGCCCCTGCAAATCATTACCTTCCTCACTGCCATTGCTTTTGCTACTATCATCTTCTTCCAGAGGATATACTCCTCCAGATAGGACTTCTACATCAAGGCTTCCTCCTGTGTCATCATTACTTTCAGGAACTACTATGGGAACCTTAGTTACTTGGCTTTCAGGAGCTATGGATGCAACTTGATTATTTTCATTCTTTAGGAAGTTGGATTCAACCTGATTAAGGTTATTAGACAGGGAATCCAATGTGCTTTGCATATTCTTCATCTGGTCATAGTTACTAAACATAGCCGCTCCCACAACCAGAACAATAACCGCCAGCAAGGTGCCAGCTGCATACATTAGTCGGCTAACATTCTTATCTTCATCCATCATAGGCTTCTTATTCTGTATGATGGTTCTAATCTGTTGTGATACATCATCATCATAACTCTCTTCCTCACTAGGTTTTTCATTGTGATCTACCATATAGGACTGCATCTCTTCATTCTTCTCATAATATATGTAATATCCCTCTTGCTTAGATAGGCTACCATTCTCATAAAGGTAAAATGCCTCTTCTTTTTCTATACTATCATAGGTGGCAAGGGTCTTATCTTGTCCAGCAAAATTATCTATATGAATTTTTTGAATCTTTTCTTTTTCATCTAGTAAATATCCTGGCCCCCCTATGAACCACCCTACTATTTCAGATTCTACAAAGTACTTCTTAATAGTATCATATATAACAGTCCAATGATCATTGGTAAATGTTATTTGCTTATTAAGATCAATATCTTTTACTTCTAAGGCTCCAGAAATAAAAAGGCAACGGCCTTGTTCAAGCTTAACATAGTCACCGACTAAGACCGCCACATGGCAAGTTGAATATTCCTCCCTGGATAAATGTTTTATAAATGTCATTACATAGTCTTCAACATATATCTTTTTTGATGAATTACTCTTTCCCACCTGCCGAATATTCTTAGGCATCTTAAAGTTTGACTGCAAAGTGCTTGTCCCTTTTGCTTCAATGCTTTCATTACTATATACCGATTCTATCATAGCCCCTCTCCTATCCACTACAAAATTCACAGCATAACTTTCTGTTATTCTAGCATAATTACCATATCCATTATGTCGTATTTGGTAAGGGATAAGAAAGAACTTTTCTTCAAAGTTCTGCTAATACACCATAAAAACCTTGAATTTCAACTATATGTTCACTCTTAATTTAAGAAGAACTTCATATTTAGTACTATTTTGCAACCATAATTATTATTACTTAATTTTTCAATGTCTATTTTTAATCTTTTTGGTAATACTTAACTTAGGCTTTTGTTTAATATATATTTGGAGGTATTATGAGCATTTTATTTAAAGGCAAAAATCGAACTGTATATTTTAATTCAAATGAGCAAAATTCAGCCTATGAGCTTGGCTTAGCATTATCTGGCTTAATCAAAAAAAATCTAATAAATATTAAAAACATTGTCTTTCTCTGTATTGGATCTGACCGGGCAACTGGTGATTGCCTAGGCCCCATTATTGGATACAAATTATCAAAATATATTCATCAGCCCAACTTCCACATATACGGAACGCTGGAAGAACCAGTACATGCAAAAAACCTAAAAGACACCATTGCCTTGATTTACAAAAAACACGATGATGTTTTTATCATTGCAATTGATGCCTCTTTAGGAAAATCTGATCATATCGGTTATATTACTCTTGGTGAAGGGTCCTTAAAACCTGGTGCTGGTGTCAATAAGGATCTACCTGAGGTTGGCGATTTGTTTATCACTGGAATTGTAAATTTCTCCGGTGTCTTAGATCATATGCTACTGCAGACCACAAGGCTAAATGTAGTTATGTCCATGGCGGATCAGATTTGTCTGGCCATTAACTTCTGCCTAAGTCAACTAAAAACATATAAGCGAAAAGAAATTTCATGTAAGTAATTATTCCATATTCTGCTTATTAAATTGCAGTGCCTCTGATATTGTGGTTGCATTCCCAGCTTCCATAATATTAATTAAAGAATCAATCCTATCAATTACCATAAGGTCTTTCCCAATAAAAGGCTCGTATTCACTGGCCAGCTTTAAGGTTAAGGCCTTTATCTTTTCTTCTGCCTGCGAAAGATTAGTGCTTGTAGTATTTAGTTCGTTCTTTAATTCTTCTATCTTGTCTACATACTGCTTTTCAATTTCAGAGCTAAGAACCTGACTTGTAGTATTATCAAATGTAAGAATAGCTTCCTTTTTCTGCTCTGCTATATCAGCCACTTCCTGCTCCAATGCACTTAGCTGCTCATCAATATCCTCTAATCCATATGAACTTTCATCTTGATCCTTCTTCACACGTTTACGAATAGCATCTATCTTTTTCTTATTTAATGCAATCTCATGACGTAGTCCCCTAACTTGTAGAAGTACATCCCTATGTTTATCCTTTGTATGATTCCCAATAAGCAAGTATATACCACCAAATAATAAGACAGTAATAACATAGAGTAAAACCAAGTAAAGTATTTTCTCTTCAGGTAAAGCAAAAAAGTAAATTCCACAGGGAATGAGCAGTAAGGTCAGTAATAATGTAAGGATTACAATCAATATATCGCTTAAATATTTCGGATAATATAGGGCGTAATAAAGTTTACTATTGCAAAAAGCCGGTACACCTTTCTGCTTAAAAATGGTCTTTGTCTCTAGTTTTATCTTATGGTTTTCTTCCCTAAGATCTGCAGTCTCCTCATTTATACGTTCTGATACCTTTTTATTCTTACGCTTGTCCCTCTTATCCTTAATCTTTTTTATACGGGCATTGGTTTTGCTCAACTGTTTTTCATAGGCAGACTCTATCTCTGCTCTACGCTTTTTAATGGTTGCCTGAATTTCATCAGCAAGGGACTTTTCTAAGCCTTGGATGCTTTTATTAGTTTTGTTTTCTTTTAAAACCAGTTCTTCATACTGCCCCTGGTATCCATTAAGATCTAAAATCTCTTCTTTTATTTGATACAACTTATCTACACCAGCAGATAACAAATTTCCTTCATCCATGACTATTCCTCCCATATTATATGTTTTTATCAGAACACCTTACTTATAGGTAAATTTTAACCTCTAATAAGCAAGAGGTCAAGAAATAATAGAATTGTTGTAATATGGCATAAAAAGTAATTAAGCATTTGACTATTACACTTCTCTGTGATATTATGATAAAGCATTTCCGAATATCTTTAAGGTAGTGGGGGACCCAATCTTCTGGGGTGAATCCTAATCTTTAGGAGGGGCCACTTGGTAGCCCTAACCCGTCAGCTAATCCCATAGGAGAAAACCAAGCGAATGGCAAAGCTCTATACGAGTTAGTTTATACGCTTTTTTATTGTATAAAAATATAGATAAGCGCTAAACAACATCATAGGGCAATAATATGATGTGGAGGTAAAAAATGAGTGTATTATTAAAAATCAGTATTGTCTTGTTAGTTGGTGCCATTGGCGGCAGGGTGGCCAAAATCTTTAAATTGCCGAATGTATCCGGGTATTTGGTTGCCGGACTATTTTTAGGACCTTCCTTTTTTAAGTTGGTCAGTAGCCAGGATATTAATACATTCTCAGTAATAAACGAGCTGGCATTAGCCTTTATCGCATTTAGTATCGGAAGTGAATTTGTAGTAAAAGATATGCGTAAACTAGGAAAATCCATAATTATTATTACATTAACCGAAGTAGTTGGAGCTGTACTTTTAGTATTTGCAGTTATGTATTACATATTTAATCAACCCTTTGCTTTTAGTATAGTAATTGCATCCATGTCTGCTGCAACTGCACCGGCTGCGACTTTACTTGTTATAAAACAGTACAGAGCTAAGGGTCCTCTTACAAAAACCATACTACCAGTAGTGGCACTTGATGATGTGTTTGGAATTATTGTGTTTGGAATTGCTATGTCCCTAGCTACTCTATCAATGGGACAAGAATCATTTTCTGTATATAAGATGATAAGTGAACCCTTAATAGAGATTGGTGGTTCCTTAATTCTTGGATTGGTGCTGGGTTTTATACTTGTTGCCTTAACTAAAAAAAGTAGTGGAAGAGACAACCTTCAGCTAATTACCTTAGTTTCTGTAGGTATTGCTACAGGCCTATCAAACCTCTTAGGATTATCTCCTTTATTAACCTGTATTATGATGGGCACGGTTCTGGTTAACTTAAAGCACAACTCTAAAAGGGTCTTTAGCTCCCTTGATGGTTTTACAAACCCTGTGTATGTTTTATTCTTTACACTAGCTGGTGCCAGCTTAGACTTAAGCATCTTACTAAGTGTTGGTTTACTAGGTGTTGCATATGTAATAGCTAGGGCTTCAGGAAAAATAATAGGTGCTTGGGTAGGAGCAAAAGCCGTAAAGGCAGACCCTATGGTTACAAAGAATCTAGGTTATGCCTTACTTCCACAAGGGGGTATATCAATTGGCCTTCTGGTAATTGTAAGACAAAGTCTACCTACCTATGCGTCGGCAATAAGTACCATTATAATGTTTAGTGTATTAATATATGAAGTAACAGGTCCCATATTTGCTAAAATCGCTATTCAAAATGCTGGAGAGATTAACGGCCTTGATAAACCAAGCAGAAAGCATAAAAAACAGGTAAGCAAATTGAAAATAAATCACAATTAGATGGCTAACTATGATATATTCATAGTAGGAGGTAAAATTATGTATGCTTTATTCGTTGTATTAAATGAAATTGATTATATGGAGGATATTCTCTCCGGTTTTGTAGAAAACAAAATCAGCGGTGCAACCATACTAGATAGCCAGGGAATGGGAAGCGCCATAGCTAACAGTAGCAACGAGGACATTCCATTATTCGGGAAGTTTCGTATGTTGATTGGAGATTCTCACCCTTACAGCAAAACCATATTTACTGTACTTGAAGATGAAGTGATGGTAGATAAGGCTGTAGAAGTAGTAAGAGAAACCCTAGCAGACGTAGAAGACAATGGAGCGGGATTCATGTTTACTGTTCCTGTTGGCAAGGTATATCCAATAAATTAGACTAACATAACAAAAATGCAGTTGCAATTTTTTCATTTGATTGCAACTGCATTTTCTTTTGCTATTTCTCTCATTATATATTTCAATATATATTTCTATTTCTATATGTTCCTTACTACTAAAACATTAACTTACACATAACTCTTCTTTATATTGCCCTTAATCTTTAAGGCTCTAAATGAATTTATTACTGCAATAATAGTAACACCTACATCACCAAATATGGCCATCCATAGATTTGTAATTCCTAAGGCACTTAGGATAAGAATAATTGTCTTAACACCAATTGCAAAGGCTATATTCTGATTGGCAATGCCGATTATTTTCTTTGATATCCTAATAGCCTCTGGTATCTTTGAAGGTTCATCAGTCATGATTACCACATCTGCTGCCTCAATTGCAGCATCTGAGCCTAGACCTCCCATGGCTATTCCTACGTCCGCTCTAGCAAGGACAGGTGCATCATTAATTCCATCACCTACATAGGCCAACTTACCCTTTTGGGATGTCTGACTAATAAGTTCTTCCAACTTAGCAACCTTATCAGCTGGTAATAACTCTGTATATACTTTATCAAGACCCAGCCTGTCAGCCACCATCTTACCAACCGTCTTATTATCACCGGTCAACATTACAGTTTCTTTAATATTAGAAGCTTTAATTTCCTTAATTGCCCCGACAGCATCTAGCTTTAGCTCATCAGCAATGAGAATATAGCCATAATAGTCACCATCTACTGCAACATGGACTACAGTGCCCAGTAATTCGCCTTCATAATAAGCTATCTTCTTTAACCTCATTAATTTCCCGTTACCTACAAGAACTTTTTTGCCGCTAACTACAGCTTCAATACCTTGGCCTGCTATCTCTTCCACCTCTGAAACCTGGTTCTGATTAATATCCCTGCCATATGCTTTACGGATTGATAGTGATATAGGATGGTTAGAGAAGCTTTCAACATAGGCTGTAAGCTCTAAGAGCTCTTCTGAAAACTCTCTCTTCTTATCAATATTATTCTCCTCCAAGCCACTTGCAATTGACGACTTTTTAAGCATACCAATAGGGTTAACTTCTTGAACTTCAAATACACCTTTTGTTAGGGTTCCTGTCTTGTCAAAGGCCATTATCTCAGTCCTTGCTAATACTTCAAAATAGTTACTTCCCTTTACTAGAATTCCTTTTTTAGAGGCTCCACCAATTCCACTAAAGAAGGTTAACGGAATTGATATAACCAAAGCACAAGGACATGAGACTACAAGAAATGATAGTGCCCTATATGTCCAATCACCAAAGCTTGCACCCTCTATTAATAATGGAGGAATGATAGCCAATAAAAGTGCCAGAATTACAACTATTGGTGTATAGTACCGGGCAAATCTTGTGATAAACTGCTCAGATTGAGATTTCTTATTACTGGCATTCTCTGTAAGATCAAGTATCTTGCTAACTGTTGACTCTTCATATTCTCTGGTGACTTCAGCTGTTATAAGACCATTTACATTAATACATCCACTTAAGATCTCCTGACCCTGGCCTACTTCACGGGGGACAGATTCACCTGTCAAGGCTGATGTATCTATATAAGATATACCTTCCACCACTACTCCATCAAGAGGGATTCTTTCTCCCGGCTTAATGACTATGATATCCCCAACCTTTACTTCATCAGGATTCACTTGTATTACCTGCTGGTTTCTTTTAACATTGGCATAATCCGGCCTAATATCCATCAAATCTGCTATGGATTTTCTTGACTTATTGACACTATAACTCTGGAACAACTCACCAATCTGATATAACAACATAACGGCAAGGCCTTCTGCATATTCTCTAATGAACATGGCACCTATGGTAGCAAGAGACATTAAGAAATTCTCATCAAATACTTTACCCCTGATAATGTTTCTCCCTGCCCTTAGAAGGACATCATAGCCAACGATAAGATAACTTAATAGATAGAATGTGATCTTTAACCATTCATTCTCCACGTCTATTATTACAGCAATTATTAGTAATACTGTAGAGATAATTATTCGTGCAAGACGCTTTTTCATGTTTTTATTCATATACTCACATCCTTTAAGCCTTTACCATTCTTGTATCAGGCTCAATTTTCCTAATAATTTTTTGGGCTTCTTTTATAATCTCTGCCATCTTTTCATCATCACCATCTATAACTAGCTTTTGTGTCATAAAGTTAACTGTAGCTTCTTTTACCCCATCTAATTTATTAATAGCCGTCTCCATCTTTGCAGCACAATTTGCACATCCCAGTCCTTCAAGATTAAATTTCTTCTTCATATCATTATCCTCCATTTCAAATTGACATTAGATTATAAG
>JAAYNY010000048.1 GCA_012520635.1 Clostridiales bacterium
AGTTATATATTATCTAGAAGGCTGCATAGTAAAATAAAATCTAATATCTAAATAGTATTAATAGTAGGATTTAGCGGATAGAGAGTTAGAGTTGTGTGGCGGAAGTGCTAATGAAGGTTTAGGCGTGACTGTTATTATAATACAGTAATGAGTGCAGGTACATATTATTTTGCTGTAAGTGGATATGAAGGAACTGGGTATATGCATTTGCATATTATCAGAGTTCAGAAGATGTAACAATAGAAGTAAATGATTCTGTGACAACAGCAACTACCGTATCACTGGATAGTTCTGCAACAGGTGTAATTGATAACCCTAATGATGTTGATTACTACAAATTCACAGTATTACAGCCAACGATTATTAAATATTCAATTTCATCAGCAGATGGATATTCTTTATTATTTGCTGGAAAGTCAGGTAGCAACTCTACGATTTATATCGTTAATAGTAGTACGGGTTTATATCAGGTTATGCCGGGAACATACTATTTTGCGGTTGTCTCAGAACAAGGTACTTATTCTGCAACAAATACCTATACGGCTAATTTCGTTAAAGTTGGTTCTATGAGTGGAGATAGTGCTGTTACTTTAATAGGAATAAGTGAAAATGCAGGAATGGTATATGAAACTAATGATACTGGTTCAGTAAATTATGTTAATGGAAATCCAGTAGATATTAGTTATTCATATGTGCAGAAGTTGTCAAACTCTGCAGGCTCACAATCATATAATATATCAATAGATGCGAATGCAGGTGCTTGTGCCCTTTTGTCAGATGTATATAAGCCGGCGGCAGTATATTATCATAGTTCTACAAGACCAGCTATGCAGGTTAGTAGTAGACCAGCATTGAAGTTGACATTCTATGATGATTCTGATTTCTATCGTATTCATTGTGTATGTAGCGGAGCATATGCTATGAATAATTTTTGGCAGGATTTTAATTTTGTTACTGTTTTAATCGATCCTGATACAGGTAAGTTAATTGATATTGTGGAATTTAATTATTACTATGATTTTGCTCCTGTTGGTTCTAATTCTATTACTTATACTAGGCCATATACAATGAAATTTTACAATAACTAGGATTGGAGGAATGAATATGAATATTAATGTTTTAGGAGAAAATTTGTTTGTTCCTTATTATGGGTCGGCAAATAGTACAACTAAAATGTTTTCAAATGTTTCATCTCCAGAAGTTGATACATGTTCGGTGAAGGTTACAATTTCAGAAGAAGGAAAGAAAGCTTGTAAAAATAATATAGAAGACAGCGAAAAAACTAATTATGAATTTATGGTTGCAAACAGAACAGAATTGATAGATCAAAAAAATGTGCCTGAGATTCATTATGGTTTTATGCTAGGTAATAAGTTAGCAGAAATTATAGAACATGATGAGGAATTCCGTTCAATAGAAGAGAAGGGTTTTCTTTTACTTGAGGCATATGCAAGTACTTATGATGAAATCATGCAGGGACATGTTAATGGAACCAGAAGTAATTATGTAGAAGATCAGACTGCTGAACATGGTTATCGAAAAATGACTATGGAAGAAGAAATAAGTGGTTTGGATGTGGCATATCAAAAGTATGTTTCAGGATTTGAAGCTCAAACACAGCAAATTGTTGATGCTAGTGAAGCTTTTGACAAGTATATGGCGAAGCTGTCGATATTGGATGTGCATAGAGCTAAGATGGCTGCAAAAGCAAAAGAGGTATTTAGTAAAATGAGTGAAGATGATATACCTGAAAACATTGCTGATAGTATGTTAGGGGCAAAGCAGAAGTTTATCGAATTATATTCAAGAAATGATTATAGAAGTATGAATATCAGGAGTTTGCTTAAAGACATTAGGATTTTTTTGTAGTCATAGTATGGATTATTATTAAATGTTGATATGGATATTGGCAAAAAAGTAAATCAGGATGTAAAGCTGACAAAGAGAGTCAATTTTACATCCTGGTTCTATGTACAAAGTTTTGGGGTGTGATTCGATTGAATCATGCTCCATTATGGGTTAAGAAGCATTTAAAGTTCTGGTTGGAAATTAAAGGGGTAACTGATATAATAAAGATATACTATTATGATTTGGAATGGAGAAGTTTATGAATATACAGATATTTGGCAAGAAAAAATGTTTTGATACCAAAAAAGCAGAAAGATATTTTAAGGAACGGGGTATAAAGTATCAGTTGATAGATTTACTTGATAAGGGTATGAGTAAAGGGGAGTTTAACAGTATTAAGCAGGCGGTAGAGGGCTTTTCTTATATGATTGATGAAAATTGCAAGGATAAGAACCTCTTGTCCTTGATTAAATATTTGTCTGATGAAGATAAAGAAGAAAAACTACTTGAGAAACCTATTCTTATAAAGACACCTGTAGTTCGAAATGGAAGGCAAGCAACTATCGGCTACAAGCCTGATATATGGAAGACTTGGGAATAAGAATAAGTGCAAACATAAACGTTTGCAAAGTGGAAATGCAAACATAAATGTTTGCATAGCATCATAATGTGTATTATAATACATTATGGAGGTGGGTCTTATGGCTGAGTGTACTACACTTATTATTGATATAAGAAAATCCCGTAGATATGATAAGAAAAAAAGAAGTGAACTTCAACAATATCTATTAGAAATAGTTAAAAAACTAAACTTAATATTTGAGAAGGATCTTATATTTAAGGTGACATTTAGTGCAGGTGATGAATTACAAGGTTTATTTGAAAATACATTGGCTGCACTTATGTATCTTAGGTTATTAGAAATCATGGTATTTCCTGTTCAGATTAGAGCTGGAATAGGAGTGGGAGAGTGGACTATCAAAGTAATGGATGGTGAATCTACAGAACAGGATGGGCCTACATATCATAGAGCCCGCCAAGCTGTTGAAGAAGTTTACAATATGCAGACCCAAAGATTTCGCATAAATTCCAATAGGGAAAAGGATATACAGGCAAATTATTTACTTAATGTATCTTGGGGATATTTAATGGATCAGAATGATAATCAGAATATGATTCAGCTTATCAGTGAGATACTTTATCCATTTGTATCTAGTAAAGAATCTAATAAATATGGGCAGACAGCTTCTGATATTCTAGCTATAAAAAATCAGTATGGCATAAGGAAAAGCAAAATTTACAAAAGTAGCCAGATGTTTTTGGAGTATGCAGATATACAAGAACCCATTCTTGTAGCAGATAAATTAAGCCAAGAACCGGAAAACTCTATTATAAAGAAGAACATTTCTACTAATATATCAAAGGTGGTTGGTAGAACCAGGCAAAATATAGATACCATAATGAAGCGTGGTAATATTATTCCTATTAGAACCATGGATTATATGGCACTTCATTATATAAGAAAATGCTATGGAGGAAGAAATGATATATAAGCTACTTGTCCTTGGACATGTTCTAGGTGATTTCTATGTTCAGTCCGATCAACTATCAAAAGACAAAAAGAAAAAGATAAAACCCTTGATTGTACATAGTGTTTTGTATGGATTATCATTAATTCTTACGACAATAATAATTATTAACCCAGATCAAGCTATAAGATATATTATAGCAATACTAGGCTGTATTATATCACATGGAATAATAGATTCCCTTAAGAGCGAGGCTAATAGAAGATTAAAATATAAAATCAAGCACAAAGTGCATATCTTTCTTTTTGACCAGTTATTACATCTAGTAAGTATAGCTACTATATTTTATTTTATGAAAATTAATGTAAGTAGTAGCTCAAATGTAATAGGAATAATCTTTCAAATTAAAGATTATGAAAAGGGCATATTATATCTAATATGTCTACTAGTCTGTGCCAAACCTGCATCAATCTTTGTTAAAATAGTTTTCGAAGATATAAAAGTCATTGTTAATGATAAGAATGATACACCCCTAGTTAAATATAACTCTAAGATAGGCTCATATATAGGAATG
>JAAYNY010000049.1 GCA_012520635.1 Clostridiales bacterium
AAACAGGGTAGAATATTAATACCTGCAAGACTTAGAGAAAGTGCTGCACTTGATAAAGAAATTGTATTTGTTGGAGTTCTAAACAAAATAGAAATTTGGAGTAAGGAACGTTGGGAAGAGAATAATAATTATGATAACGTAGATGACATTGCAGAGCATATGTCACAGTATGGCATCAACTTCTAATTCCGATTGCTGATAAGGAGCCTAAATATGGCATTTAAACACACATCAGTACTACTAGATGAAGCAATTGAATACATGAATATTGATCCTGCCGGAATATACCTAGATGGTACATTAGGAGGTGGAGGGCATTCCTATGAGATAGTAAGAAGGCTAACCACTGGAAGATTAATAGGTTTGGATCAAGATGAAGCAGCAATCATGGCTGCCGGATTACGATTATCAGAGTTTAAAGATAAAACTACTATTGTAAGAAGTAATTATAAAGATATGAAGAAAGTACTTTATGATTTGAAGATTCCTAAGATAAACGGTATTCTTCTAGATTTGGGGGTTTCCTCTTATCAGTTAGATACACCCAGTAGGGGATTTTCCTATCGTGAAGATGCACCTCTTGACATGAGAATGGATGAGAGGAATGAAAAAACAGCAAAAGATATAGTTAACGGATATAGTGAGATGGAGCTGTTCCGTGTGATTAAAGAATACGGAGAAGATAGATTTGCTAAGAATATAGCTAAACATATAGTCAGAGCAAGGATGGACAAGCCAATTGAGACTACTTTTGAACTTAATGAGCTTATAAAAGCTGCTATACCTGCTAAGGTACGGGCAAAAGGAGGACATCCATCAAAAAGAACTTACCAAGCTATTAGAATTGAATTAAACCACGAGCTTGATGTATTAAAAGATACTCTTAGGGACATGATCGACTTGCTTTTACCTGGAGGAAGATTGCTAATAATCACATTTCATTCATTAGAGGATAGAATTGTGAAGGAAGCTTTTCGAACTAGTGAAAATCCATGTATATGTCCACCAAATTTTCCTGTATGTGTATGTGGAAATAAATCAAAGGGAAAAGTAATTACAAGGAAACCCATCCTTCCAACCAAGGAAGAATTGGAAGTTAATAAAAGATCAAAGAGTGCCAAACTTAGGGTTTTTGAGAAAGTATCAGAGAAAGATTAAACATCATAAGGGTATGAGAGGGGTTATTGCATGGAGGCAAACAATAAGCGATACCAATATGGGACAAACTATAACTATATAGAGGGTAGCACAGCACGGAAAAGAGATCTTAGCTACAACTATGCCTTGCCGGATTATGATGTTCCGGAAAGAGAAAGAAGACAAGCTCCTAAACCTGAAAGACAAGTAAGAAGTAGACCTAAAGAGTTAACAGGTATAAACAGAGGAACTTTATTTGTGCTTACTATTGCAATAGTTGCAACATTATATTGCTGCATTGAGTTTATAATGCTCCAAAATGATGTAAGTAAGATGGAAAGTAGCATTTTAACTATGGAGAGGACTCTAAGTTCTAAGAAAAATGTAAACGATGCAGGGTATGAGCAGATAGATATGGCTTATGATCTTGATTATGTATATAATATCGCTGTTAATGAACTTGGAATGGTATACCCTAATAATAATGAGGTTATAACATTTGATAAAGCAACAGAAAGCTACGTGAGACAGTATGGTGATATACCAGATTAATATCATATTATAGTTGACGAGGTTATTATACTATGCAAAAATCTACTAAATCAAATAGAATCAAAAAATTCACTTCACGAATGCAAGCAAGACTATTGCTTGTATTTTGTGTT
>JAAYNY010000004.1 GCA_012520635.1 Clostridiales bacterium
TAAATGCCCCCAATGGCTTATATACATATATAGAGTTTGAGGGTAAGCAGTATCGCTTACCCCAACACTTGCCAAGTAGTCATCATATTGCACTAGATTATAGACATGGAATATTTTACCGTGATACCAGTTGGGAAACAGAAGTTGGAAAGATCCGGGTAAAGGCTGAGAGATTTGCAAGTCTTGATGAATGTCATCTTATTGCTATGAAGTACAGCATATGTTCTGATGCAGATGGACGTGTGAGGATATATACAGGTATTGATGGTGAGGTATGGGATATTAACGGGCCCCATTATGATGAGATGTGGCTTTCAGAAACCAAACCAATAATATACGGGGTAGGAATTACCCATGAATGTAAATATAAGATATGTGTTAGTGAGACATATGATGTGGATTTTAATTTAGATGAGGATATAATCATTGAAGGAAGAAAGATAGTCAGAGTTTTGTCATTTGAGGCAAAGGCTGGCATTAGCTATGATTTATATAAATATATTGGGGTCTACACCAGCAAGGACACCTCTGATTATCTAAATGAGGCAAGCAGATTAATATTAGAAGCAAAGTCTAATGGTTATGATTATATATTAAGAAAGCACAAAAATAAGTGGGAGGAGAAGTGGAAAGTATCCCAGGTAACAATTGAAGGTGATGATATATCCATGGAAGCCTTAAACTATTCTATTTATCATCTTCATAGTATTGCACCACGACATGCTGATAGCTTATCAATTCCAGCAAGGGGCTTGTCGGGACAGACATATAAGGGAGCTGTTTTTTGGGATACAGAGATGTTTATGCTGGATCTATTTCTTTTTACAGAACCGGATGTGGCAAAAACTCTTCTTAAATACCGCATAGATACATTAGATGGTGCAAAGAAGAAAGCCAAGGATTACGGCTATTGTGGAGCCTTCTATCCATGGGAAAGCCAAGAGGGTGGTTATGATGCATGCTCTGATTATAATGTAGTAGATGTATTTACAGGAAGACCTATGCGAACATATTTTAAAGACAAGCAGGTTCACATATCTTCTGCGGTAGTCTATGGGATTATGAGATATGTAGATTATACCGGCAACTATGACCTTTTAATTGAAGGTGGCGGCCAGGTAATAATAGAGTGTGCAAGATTTTATTATGACTTACTTATAAAAAAAGTTCATCTAGATAGATATGAGTTACATGATGTAATAGGGCCTGATGAATATCATGAAAGGGTAAATAACAATGCCTATACAAATAAAATGGCCAAATACACCTTCGAAAGTGCAATAAGTGTAATAGATATCCTTTCACAGTTTGATGCTTTATATGAGGAATTAAGTCAACAATATGATTTGTTATGGTTAAAGCAAATCTTTCAGGATGCTGCTGTAAAGATATATATCCCTGAACCTGATGAAAAAAACCAAGTTATAGAGCAGTTTGATGGGTATTTTGGATTGGAAGATGTGAGTATAGAAGAGTTAAAGAAAAGAATGCTTCATGAGAAGGAATACCTGGGAGGAGCTTATGGAATAGCCTCTCATAGCAAAGTGATTAAGCAAGCAGATGTAGTAACCATGCTAAATCTTTTTTCTGATGAATATAGTATGGAGGTCTTACTAAAGAACTGGGAGTATTATGAGCCAAGAACAGAGCATGGTTCATCCCTTAGTGCATGTATGTATTCAATGCTAGCTTGTAAATGCCAGATGCCAGAGAAGGCATATCCCTTATTTCTTAAGTCAGCAAGAGCTGATCTTAGAGAGAGCACAAAGCAGTGGGCAGGTCTTATATATATAGGAGGTACTCATCCTGCTGCAGCTGGTGGTGCATATATGACGGCTATAGAAGGTTTTGCTGGGCTTAGGATAAAAGATGGCAAGTTGAACGTTAACCCTAATCTACCTAGCAAGTGGAATAGTATGGCTTTTAAGATTATCTATCATGGAGATTTGTATGAAATTAATATAGAAAAAAATTCCGCCAAGATTAATAATCTTGGCAGATATAAAGGGTAGATTATTATATTTTTTTTACACTAGCTCGTTCTACAAGGCTGATAGGCAAGATGACGTCACGATTATCTATTGGATTCTTTTCTAGAAGATCCATTAAGATGTTAACTGCCAGGGTTCCTTTTAGGGAAGCATCCTGATGGATAGTTGTTAGCTGAGGTGAAGTGATTCTACATAGGTTTATATCGTCAAAGCCTACTACAGAGATATCATCTGGAACCTTTTTACCTGATTGGTGAATTCCTGCCATGATCCCGGCAGCCATAATATCAGCAGTAGAAAAGACGGCAGTAATATCATCTTGCTTTGCAATTGTAGAACCAAGCTCTAGTGTTGTATCAACATCAAGTTCTCTTTCGAAGACCAGATCCTTTCTAAAGGGAATGGAGGCTTCTGCAAGCGCATCTTTATAACCTTGAAAGCGTTCATATACAACACCATGTTCCCGTATTGGTGGGGAGGCAAAAGCAATGTTTTTGTGGTTATGGTCAATCAAATACTTGGTGGCGGTGTAACCTCCCTTGTAGTCTTCCAAACCTACATTACATATGTTTTTGTTACTTGTATTGGTAATATAACTATCTATAAGTACAATTGGTATCTTAATTTCTGCAAGTGCTTGATAAAACTAATCCTGGAATACACCTGTAAAGAAGAGACCATCTACATTCCAATTTCTAAGAAATGAAATTAGTTCAGAAGTAGTTTCCACTGTTCTTAGCATAAGGTAATATCCATTACTACTTAGTGTCCTTTCTATAGAACCGATAAATGCAGAGTGGAAAGGATCTTCTACAATACTTTCATTATTATGAGGAGTTAAATGACTAATAACCCCAATAACTCGTGAAGAGCTGGATACTAAAGAACGGGCAGACATGTTGGGTACATATCCCAAAGTATCTATAGCTTCATTGATACGAGAGATGGTTTCTGCTGATACCCGACCTGATCTACCATGTATTACATTGGATACTGTAGTACAACTAACACCTACAGCTTCTGCAATATCTTTTATTGTTACCATATGTAGCATCCTTTCTTAATGGGTTTAATGTTAAACGTTATAGTCAGTCTATCATAAATTTAGGAAAAAGTACAGAAATAATAAAATTATATAAGGCAAAGGAGATGAAAGAATTGATAAAAGGAGTCATTTTTGATCTAGATGGGGTTCTGGTTTCAACAGATGAGATGCACTTTATGGCATGGAAAAGGCTGGCGAAGGAACTGGATATTAAGAATTTTACAAAGGAAGATAATAAGCTACAAAAAGGAGTCAGCCGTATGGAATCCTTGGAGGTGGTTTTAAGAAAAGGAAGTAAATTATATAGTGAAGAAGAGAAAGTTGAATTAGCAACAAGAAAGAATAACTACTATATAGATTTGCTTCAGGGACTTACTAGTGAAGCGGTTCTTAAAGATGTAATACCAACCCTTGAAATGTTAAGAGAAAGAAATGTTGCAATAGCTGTAGGTTCGGCCAGTAAAAATGCATTAATTATATTAGAAAAAACAGGACTTAGTAAATATATAGATGAAATTAGCTGTGGCCTTGATACAAGTAAATCAAAGCCAGACCCTGAAGTATTTATAATAGCAGCAAAGAAAATAAATTTAGCTCATGAAGAATGTTTGGTGGTGGAAGATTCATTAGCAGGCATAGTAGCTGCAAAAGCTGCCAAGATGAAGACCTTAGGGGTAGGACCTGAATATAAGCAATTGGGAGCTGATTATGAATCATTAACACTTCAAAGCCAAGTGGACTGGAATGAAATATTGAACCAAGGCTAAGAAGCTAATAGGATGGAGGTTATTATGGAGAGTAAAAAACGACTATTTAGTATTGTGGAGTGGTTTGTGATATTGCTACTGATTGTATTCTTGTTCTTACTTGCCATCAAAACAAGAGACAAATTAAGTGCTGTAAAGGATATGGTTAGTATGGAGGAATCAAAATTAGTACTATATCAGGGGCCAAAGTCACTTAGAGATGCTACAAAGGAGGATTTGAAGGCTGCCAAAGAAAAGGACAGGGATTTTTCTTTACTTCACTGCACTGACACCATAGTCAAAGTTAATGGTTATGATTCTTATGTCTATGATACAAATGTAAATCATAGTAGAACATGGGCAACCGACTATATGCCAGTACAATCTAGAACCCCTATAACTTATTTTGATTTTCAGGGCCAGGCTAATATAGAAGTTACAGTTGAAGATATAGAACTGGCATCTGTGAAAATAAGCCCCCAAA
Organism: Clostridiales bacterium; assembly: GCA_012520635.1. Taxonomy (GTDB): domain Bacteria; phylum Bacillota; class Clostridia; order Lachnospirales; family Lachnospiraceae; genus Mobilitalea. The sequence goes on from JAAYNY010000004.1 coordinate 4,267, forward strand.
GTATAGAGCTAGAACCGCTTATTGACAGGGATAATAATAAGGTGTCATTTACCATAACAGAGCCTGGCAACTACACAGTTACCTTTAATGATTCTCCAGCCAGGGCACTACATATCTTTGCAAATCCTTTGGAGACTAATGTGCCATCTCCTGAGGATGAAGGGGTTGTTTTTATAGGACCTGGAGAATGGAATATAGAGTCCATAATGTTAGAAGATAATCAAACATTATATATCTCTGGTGGTGCGGTAATTCATGGAGTAGTTAATGCAGACCATGCTAAGAATGTTAAGGTTTTAGGAAGAGGAATAATTGACGGTTCAGGGTACAAGACCTGGGGTGGAAGTAGTGCCCATATACCCTTGAAGTTTGATAATTGCAATAATGTAGAGCTTAGGGATGTTATAGTGTTAAATCCCAATGCTTGGGTATTAAACTCCCTTAGTACAAAGAATGAAATAATTGATGGAGTAAGGATAATATCATCTCGTCCAAATGGAGATGGTATCACACTACAATCCTGTGAGAATGTTACTGTAGAAAACTGCTTTGTAAGGAGTTGGGACGACTCTTTGGTAGTGAAAAATTATGTTGGGGACTCTAAAAACATAATATTCAAAAATAATCAGTTATGGACAGATTTTGCACAGTCTATGGAAATAGGATTCGAAACAAACAAGGGAAATAAAAAAGAAGCTATAATCTCTGACATTACATTTGAAGATATTATAGTCCTTAATAATTTTCATAAACCTGTAATCTCCCTTCATAATGGAGATGATGCATTAATAAAAGACATAGTCTTTAAAAATATTACCGTTGAAAATGCCCAGATGGGCTCTGGTGATGGAGATGTAATGCCATATTTAATTGACCTATATATCACAGAAAATCCTAATTGGAGTACTAGCAAAGACCGTGGTCAGATACGGAATGTGCTTATAGATGGAGTTACAGTATTGGCAGGGAAATTTGCCCCATCAAGAATAGAAGGATACGATGAGGCTCATACAGTTGAAGATGTCACAATTAGGAATGTTGAAATTCTTGGTGATAAGATAAGAAGTTTTGAACAGGGGAAATTCCAGATTGATACAGAGTCTACTAAGAATCTGGTGATTGAATAAGGAGGGGATAATATTATGAAGACTATTAAAAAAGTTTTAATAGCATTGTTGCTAGTGGCTAATCTTGCATTACTAGCCTACTACATGGTCGGTATTAAAGATGCTCCTCAAGTAATAAATGCAGAGAATGTTACTATTATTGAGGCTCCTGATCAGAAGGAGTCAGAGATTCATCCTGATTTTATCAAAGAAGAATTTGTTCTAATCTTACCTGAAGGAGAGAATATAGCCTTAGGTAAAAAGATAAAAGATAACGGCTTTACCGATGTATATGGGGCAAACAGAGCAAATGATGGTAATGTTGACGGTTCATCCTACTGGGAAGGTAAGGACTATCCAAATACATTAACTATAGATCTAGAGTCAGCTACAAAGATTCATGCAATTAGAGTGGCATTAAATCCGATGTCCATATGGAGTAAACGTACTCAGACTATAGCAGTAAATATAAGCTTAGATGGTGAGAATTTTACAGACTTGGTAGGAGCCAAGGAGTATACCTTTGATCCTGATACTGGCAATCAAGTACAAATACCATTTGATGAAGTGGAGGCTAGATTTGTTCAGCTTGTAGTTACTGATAATTCAGGGGCAGGTGGGGGTCAGATAGCTGAATTTGAAATTTATAGTAAATAGATCCCTCAATAAAATATATGCACACTTCTTAATGTGATAGTTAATTTAGAAGGGAAGTCTCTTACTTATGAAAAAGATAAAGAATAGTATACTAAAAATTATAATTAGTAGCATTAGATTTAAATTGGTTGCTGCCTTTCTTATTCCAGTTACATTTATAATCTTATTAGGAATTATAAGTTATAAAAAAGCATCTCAAGGGATGATAGAAAATTATGAAAGTAACAGTATAGTAAGTATTGAGATGATGAGTGAGTACTATGAACTGGGGCTTAGGAACATATCAAGTAAGGCGGTGAACTTAGCTCAGGATGAAGCCCTAAGAGGTTATTATTCTCAGCTTTATGCCAGGGAGCCTGCAGAAGAAGCAAAGCAACAAAGTAAAACAGAAAGAATAATCAATAGCCTTGATTCCGGTGACCAATTTATAAGTAACATATATGTCTTTGCCAATTATGGACAGCCATTTTCTACAGCATCAGTGGATAAAGAGTTAAAAAGAGGATTCTATCATGAATTTAATGAGTCTGAAGATGGAGTAGGTATATATGATTCTTCAAAATCACAGATATGGAAGGGATCCCATCCTTTTCTAGACAGTCAATTTTCTGAGTATAAAGCAAATTATAGTCTGACTTATATTCAAAAAATGGTTAACTCGGCATTTAATCCAATCGGATATATTGTTATA
>JAAYNY010000050.1 GCA_012520635.1 Clostridiales bacterium
ACTATATTTTGCAATTTTCAAGGTTCTAAAAGAGCCAATTTTTTGACTCAGGGTTTTCATAGTTCACTTTACACTACCAATTAAATTTCTTTTTCGCAGTAGTATAATTTCATAAGATAAAAGCTTGCCAAGGGTAGAGTTCACTTGTTTTTTTACAATTATGATATAAATACTGTGATATCATTATAAATTATTTTACATATTTTGTCAAATAATATTAATAAAATATTTTACTAATTATGACAATTATTAGATGTGAAATCCCCCATCAGCTCTTACATAAAAGCTGTGGGGGATTTGATAATATACTTATATCATTATATTGATGCACTTATACCAATCCATCTTTCATGGTTTTTACATACTCATAAACTGAATTAATACAAGCCTCTCCTTCCTTCTCGATTATTTCTACTATAGCACTACCCACAATTACACCATCAGCTATTGTAGATAGTTCTTTGGCTTGTAAGGGATCTGAAACACCAAATCCTACTGCACATGGAACATTTGTAACCTTCTTAACTTCTTCCACCATAGTCTTTATATCGGTATTGATACTCTTCCTAACCCCTGTAACTCCAAGGGATGACACACAGTAGATAAAGCCTTTTGCCTGGCTGGCTATCATACCTATTCTTGAATTAGAAGTAGGAGCGATTAAAGATATTAAATCTACACCATATTTGTCACACTCTGGTAAGAACTCTTCTTTTTCTTCAAATGGCAGATCTGGTACAATTACTCCATCAACTCCATTTTCTTGACACTTTTTAAAAAACCTTTCCTTACCATAGGTGTAAATTGGATTGGCATAAGTCAAAAACACTAAGGGTATATCCGATTTAGTCCTAACTCTTCCTACCATGTCGAATAATTTGTCGGTAGTAGTTCCCGCCCTTAAAGCTCTCTCATTAGCTTTCTGTATAGTATCTCCTTCTGCCACAGGGTCGGAAAATGGTATCCCTATTTCTATTAGATTGGCTCCAGCCCTCTCCATGGCATATATAAGTTCCTCTGTAGTCGTAATATTTGGGTCTCCTCCCGTTATAAATGTAATAAATGCTTTCCCTTGGCTAAATGCTTTATTTATTTTACTCATTTACTTCCACCCCCCTATATCTTGCAATAGCTGCAACATCCTTATCTCCTCTACCAGATAGATTAATAACTACAATACTATCCTTATCCATATCTTTTATTATCTTTAGGCCATGGGCTACTGCATGAGAACTTTCTATTGCTGCTATAATCCCTTCTGTCTTAGCCAGATATTCAAATGCACTTACTGCTTCTTCATCAGTTATGGCTACATACTCAGCCCTCTTAATATCATGTAACATGGCATGCTCAGGTCCAATTCCTGGATAATCAAGGCCGGCAGATATGGAATATACCGGTGCAATCTGACCATACTCATCCTGACAGAACAAGGATTTCATTCCATGAAATATTCCTTCACTACCTTTAGTTATAGTTGCAGCATGCATATCTGTATCAATTCCATGACCTGCTGCCTCACAGCCTATAAGCCTTACTTCTTTATCATCAATAAACTCATAGAAGGCTCCTATGGCATTACTTCCACCACCAATACAAGCAATAACTGCATCAGGAAGTCTACCTTCAGCCTTTAGCATCTGCTCCTTAATCTCTTTACCTATAATCTTCTGAAAATCCCTTACAATAGTAGGGAATGGATGGGGTCCCATAACAGATCCTAAGACATAATGGGTATCATCTATTCTTTTTGCCCATTCCTTCATAGTTTCATTTACTGCATCTTTCAGTGTCTTAGTTCCACTTGTTACCTTATGTACCCTTGCACCTAGCAGTTCCATGCGGTAAACATTAAGGGATTGTCTTTTTGTGTCCTCTTCACCCATGAATATTTCACATTCAAGCCCCAATAATGCTGCCGCTGTAGCAGTTGCCACTCCGTGTTGTCCTGCCCCTGTTTCTGCAATTACCCTGATTTTTCCCATCTTTTTAGCCATTAGAACCTGCCCTAATACATTGTTAATCTTATGGGATCCAGTATGATTTAAATCTTCTCGCTTTAGATATACTTTAGCACCACCCAAATCTTTTGTCATTTTTTCTGCATAATATAAGAGAGAAGGCCTTCCTGCATACTGAGACAAAAGCTCTTCCAACTCCGTTTGAAATTCTAAGTCACTCTTATAAAATTCATAGGCCTTTTCCAGCTCTAATATAGTATTCATTAGGGTTTCTGGAATATACCTACCACCATATTGATTAAATCTTCCCTTCTTCATATCATTCCTACATATCATATTTTTCAATATAATACTTCCTTTCATCATTTTTATTTAATATTCTTTTTCCTCTTTATAACTAAGTCAGCTTGTAATTTCTTACTTTGGATATGAATTCTCTTATCTTCCTTTCATCCTTCCTTCCATCAGTTTCAACACCACTGCTAACATCAACTCCGTATGGCTTTGACCTTTTTATGGCGTCAAGAACATTGTCTTGATTAAGTCCACCTGCCAGAAAAAAATCCCTGTCCATATCCGGTATTAAATCCTGATTAAATGTAAGTCCTGTACCTCCGTAACTTCCCTTAACATAGGTATCCAAAAGTATGTAATCACCAGCTAGAGGTATCTCCTTAGCCACTTGCTCTTTTGACTGTACATGTATGGCTTTTATAATTTGATTATCCGTTGACATTTTTAGTTTAAATATATAATTTTCGTCTTCATCTCCATGAAGCTGCACCAGATCAATTATTCCCTCATGGCAAAGCTTAATGATATTTAGTATGGGCTCATTAACAAACACCCCTACCGTCTTAATATTACTATCCAATGCTTCCTTTAAACTTCTTGCCCAATCCTCGCTTATCTTACGTCTACTGTTAGCAAATACAAATCCTACATAATCAGGTGAATACCTATTAACTACTTCTACATCTTTAATGGTCTGAAGACCACATATTTTAATCTTCGTCATACTACCTCTCATTTAATGCCTTTTCTTAGCTCATCAAGTTTCTTTTTTTTATCTTTTGCCTTCATTAAAGCCTCCCCTATCAAGACTCCATTTACATTGGCTTCATAACACCTCCTAATATCTTCTGCTGTCTCAATTCCACTTTCTGATATGAATAAAATATTGTCTGGTACTAATTTTCTTAATCTCATGCTATTTTCAATATCCACAGTGAAATCTTTAAGATTACGATTATTCACACCTATGATTCTTGCACCATGTGAAAGAGCACGGCCAACTTCATTCTCATCATGGCTTTCTACAAGGACAGATAAACCTAATCTGTGAGCAATCTCCATATACTCTTCTAACTGTTTATCACTTAATATAGAACATATAAGTAAGATACAATCAGCACCAATTAAATAAGATTCATATATCTGATAAGAGTCGATGATAAAATCTTTTCTAAGTAGGGGGATGCTAACATTATTTTTGATTTCTTCTAGATATTTATTAGCGCCCATAAAGTAATTCGGTTCAGTTAAGACAGATATACAAGCGGCTCCAGTAGCTTGGTATTCTTGTGCAATCTTAATATAGTCAAAATCATCACTAATCAAACCCTTTGATGGTGAGGCTTTTTTTACTTCACAGATAAAATTCACCTGTCTATTATTTAAAGCCTTCTCGAATACATAATCATGGGGTTTTGGAGATCTCTTTGTATCATCCTGGATTGCTTCAACTTTTTCTACTAACTTATCAAAGCTTAAGGTGTTTTTTGCCTGCTCAACTCTTACTTTAGTAGAGCTAACTATTCTTTCTAAAATCATAACTTTTCACCCCTTTCTATATCTAATTGCTATTACTTAAGTTAATAAAACGGTTCAGTTGTTCCATAGCTTTACCACTATCTATAACATGAGCCACTTGCCCTACTGCCTCTTTAATAGTTATATTGTCATATATCATATAGAGACAAGCAGCGGCATTCATAATAACAGCCTCTCTTTTTGGACCTTTTGCCCCCTTCAAAATATCTCGTGTGATACTAGCATTTTCCTTTGGATCTCCTCCAACCAATTCTTCTTTATTACATGGTTTAAATCCAAAATCCTCTGGTCTTAAGATAGACTTAGTTATAACTCCATTACGTATATTGGCACATGTAGTTGGTGCACTTAAGGATATCTCATCTAATCCATCTTGCCCATATACAACCATCCCTTTCTTTACTCCCAGATTACTAAGAACTTGAGCCAGGGGCTCTACCAATCCCTCATCATATACACCAAGTAGTTGCATATTGGAACCAGCTGGACTTGTTAATGGACCAAGTATGTTAAATAAAGTTCGTATTCCCATATCTTTTCTCACTGGTGCCACATGTTTCATAGAAAGATGATAATTCTGGGCGAACATAAAACATATGCCAATCTCCTCAAGTATCTTAGTACTCTTTTCAGAAGATACCATAATATTTACTCCTAGCTCCTCTAATAAATCTGCTGCACCACATTTACTAGATACACTTCTATTCCCATGCTTTGCCACTGGAATTCCTGCTGCCGATACAACTATTGATGTGGTTGTAGATATGTTAAAGGAGTTAGACTCATCTCCCCCAGTACCTACTATCTCTAGAACATCCATATTATGAAGAAGCCTTACACAGTGCTTTCTCATTCCCCTTGCACTGGCTGTAATCTCTTCAATAGTCTCCCCCTTCATCCTAAGACCTGCCAGATAGGCCGCTATACTTGCTTGGGAAGCCTGACCTTTCATAATCTCTTCCATAACAGCTTCAGCCATCTCACTACTTAAGTCTTCCTTATTAACAACTTTATATATTGCCTCTTTTATCATACTAACCTCCTATCTCCTGCACCCATCATGGCCTCTATAACTGCACTGGCTTTATTCTCACTTTCTTGATACTCCCTGTCTGCTACACTGTCGGCAACAATTCCTCCACCAGCCTGAACATATACCCTATTTCCTTTTTTTATTGCGGTCCTAATGGCTATGCATACATCAACATTGCCTGCAAAATCTATATAGCCAATTGCACCACCATATATTCCTCTAGGTGTTGGTTCCAACTCTTCGATAATCTCACATGCACGAACTCTAGGAGCACCAGACAAGGTACCTGCTGGAAGCAATGCCATAACCGTATCACAGGCGTCCTTATCATCCCTTATATAACCAGTCACAGTTGAGGCGATGTGCATTACTTTGGAAAATCTATGGATTTTCATATACTCTTCTACCTTCACACTTCCACTTTTGCCAATGCCCCCTAAATCATCAATGGCTAGGTCAACTAACATATCATGTTCGGCTAATTCCTTCTTATCATGCAAAAGCTCCTCTTCTAGGGCTTTATCCTCTTCTTCCGTCCTTCCCCTAGGTCTGGTTCCTGCCACTGGAAATGTTGTAAGTTTCCCGTCAATTAATTTAACTAGGGTCTCAGGTGAACTACCTGCAATCTCAACATCATCATTACGAAAATAATACATGTAAGGTGAGGGGTTGCTGGTTCTAAGAACCCTATAAGTATTTAATAAGGAATTCTTATATTCAGCTTCATATCTTCTAGATAGAACCGCTTGAAGTATCTCGCCATCAGCAATATACTTCTTAGCCTTTTCTACTATTTCACAGTATTCTTTATAACTTAGATTACAGGTAAACTTAGGTACTCCAACATGTTCTTCATGATGAAGTGGAGCATCTCTTTGAATGGAATAAATTATCTTATCAATTTCATATAGGGCATTTTGATATGCAAGTTCACCTCCACTGCTTTCATAATTGGCAATCACAATAATTTTTTGCTTTAAATGGTCAAATACTATGACCTTATCAAACATCATCAAATCATAATCATTAAACTGACTACTTTTAAGCTTCAACTTGGCTTCTGTATAAGCAATCAAGCCATAGGAAAAATATCCAACAAATCCTCCTGTAAAAGGTGGCATTCCTTTGATGGAAGGTGATTTGTACTGTTCCAGGAGGTCCCTTAATGCTTCTATGGGCTCCTTAAGAACAACTTCCTTTCTACCATCACTCTTGATAGATACTACTTTGTCTTTGCATGTTAGATGTAGGGACGGATTATAGCCTAAGAAAGAATACCTTCCCCATGTTTCTCCGTTCTCAACACTCTCTAATAAATAATACTGGCTATTATCTACCGCTAATTTTCTCAATAAAGTAATCGGTGTTATACTGTCTGCATAAATCTCTTTGGATACAGGAATTAGCTTATAATCTTCTTCATATTCCCTTAGATTCTCATAACTAGCTGATATCATATTTACCTCCTTCTACCAAGACATAGCTTGATTTGTGATTGCCCTTTATAAATTGGGTATAAAAAAAGCCCTTGCCCCTAATCTAAGGGACAAAAGCTATAGTGCTTCTGCGATACCACCCATATTGGTGTCTAATGACACCCACTCTGTTTGTATACAATCATATACACCCCGCTGATAACGGACAGGGTTCCCGTTGACATCTACTCCCATACGGTTTCAAGCCACCCTCACAAGTCCATTCAATAAAGTTCACGAACATATTTGTTCTGCTACCGCATTCCCACCATCTAGCGATTCTCTGTAAGACTTTCCTTTATCTACTTCTCTTGCTCATCGGTTTAAGTTACTATTTATTTTAAATAAAAGTATATATTTTTATCCAGTATATGTCAAGTGTTTTTTATGTTCTTTTAAAATATTTTTTCTATTGAAGATCTTTATTTTATAATACAAAAAAGCCAGATTTCTCCGGCTTCCTTGAAGGCTATTACTTAATAAGCTTTGACATAAGTTTAAATTCTGGGGTACCTGATACCTTTAAGAGATCAAAAACTACTGTTTCCGTATTAGTTATTACTGTTCCAAGGGATTGCATCAA
>JAAYNY010000051.1 GCA_012520635.1 Clostridiales bacterium
AGCCGGTTTTTCCTGCCTGATCAATTGATGTTTGCTGTGACATGGGCATAGGATTTGCCTGTGCTTGGTTTTGTTGTTGTGAACCAAGTTGACTTTGTCCTGCCATGGAAGGAACTTGTCCATTTAATAATTGATTAACGGTCTGTAGATGTTCCTTTTCTTTCTGACTAATGTTTCTGAAGATGGTTTTTAATTCGGAATCAGTAGCCAAGTTTGCATAGTTATCATATTTCATAATACATTGTTCTTCATGGGACTTCTGATCCTGCAACAGAAGTTTTTCCTTTGTTGATAGTGCTACATTAGTTATCATATTAATCACCTCCTACCATAGTATTTCTAAGAAATCAATATTTATCCATATTAACTTTGTTAATATATGGTAAGGAGCCTGTCTTAACAACTATTGCTGACAGAAGCATATAGCTGCTTATGCAAAGTATATTTTGATTTATTCAGGACTAGTAACAGTAATATCATCACGACTAATTGTTTTATCACATTGTGGACAGTAATATATTTGCTCTATTTTATGTCCACAACTTGAATGGGTAAGTTTTTTGTGGCATTTTTTTAGGTTACGCTCTCCCCAGAGTATTATACTATTAAATACATCAGTTAAGTCGTGGCCGCTTTTAGTTAAAAGGTATTTACATCTAGGAGGATGGGTCTGGTAAAGTTCTTTTTTTATTAGTCCATCTTCTTCTAGGCTTTTTAGTCTATCTGATAGAAGGTTACTAGGTATACCCTCCAACCTATTAAAGAGTTCTGTATAGGTACCATAACCCATCATAATCTGTCTTAGGATTAAAAGAGTCCATTTATCACCAATTATATTTAAGGTTTGAGCAATATTACAGGGAAGGTCATAAAGGTTTTTCATACTAATTCTCCATTCTTATGAAATTCTAACTTTTGATTTTATATATTATCCTATGATTTAAACATACTAAATCATAGGATAGAAGGATTATTTAGTAGACTCTAGGGTTTGATCTATTGAATTGATCATTATATTCTTGGTTAGCTTACCTGCGGCATATCCATCGATGTTACCATTCTTGTCTATTAAAAATGTTGTAGGAAATGCTGTGATAAAGTATTGTCTTAATAAATCTCCTGTCTCATCAAATACAACTGGAAAAGTAAGTTGGTTTTCCTCAAGAAAAGCTATGATATCTTCCTTACTTTCGTCTACATTATTGGGATACTCATGGCTAGATGGATTTGCTACCCCAAGAATAATAACGTCCTCTTGATTTTTACCATATTCCTTATAGATTGCCTCGATATCAGGCATTTCTTCTCTACAAGGAGGGCACCATGTAGCCCAAAAATTTAAGAATACCACCTTATCCTTATAATCAGATAGGGTATGTTGAACTCCGTATTGATCTGTCAATGTAAAGTCAATAGCAGGAAATACTTCTTCCTCCTGGTCAGAAGAATTACTGTCTTCTTGGTAATCATCATTATCAGAAGGTACTATATCATTAGAATCACTATTGTTTATATCGTCATCATCTATATCACTTAAATCATTGTCAGAATCTTGATTGGATTTATCATCAACTTGAGTTTCATCATTGGCTTTATTATCTGTCTTATCATTTTCTTGGCTGATTCCTATAGGTGAGGAAATACGGTTTAAGTATTTTGATATACCATTCATCCATCCTGTAAAAGTCATAATACCTATAATTATCAGGATTATTCCACCAATCTTTACCGTATATTTAAGGAAATTCTGTCTTGCCTTTAGGAAATTTAATACCTGAGTGGTGAATAAGCCCAGTAGTAAAAAAGGTATAATAAACCCAATGGCATAAAGAAGTACAAGCATGTTACCGGTCAAAGAATTCTTTGCACTGGATGCTAGTATCAATACAGAAGATAAAGCAGGTCCCACACAAGGGGTCCATGCAAAGCTAAAGGTAAAGCCCATTATAAAGGCTGCCAGTGGATTCATCTTACGATCACTGGGACTTATACGTATTTTCCGTTCTCTCTTAAGAAAATTAAAATCTAGAAATCCTACCTGATGGAGGCCAAGAATTAATATTATAATTCCTCCAATCCTTGTAAATAGTAGTTGATTCTTACTAAAAAAGCTTCCTAGGGCTGTAAATGCCATCCCTAAAATAAAAAAGGCAAAAGAAATACCAAGAACAAAAAACACGGTATGATTAAAAACTCTTCCTCTTTTATAAATAATTCTTCCATCTTCATCAACCTGCTTAGCATTTCCTGCAAGATAACTCATGTATATGGGTATAAGTGGTATAACACAGGGTGAGAAAAAGGATATGATTCCTTCTAAAAATACCAATAAATAACTTATATTTTCTAATGCAACAAGATTATCAAACATAAATCCACTCCTTATATTTTATTTGTTGTAAATTTCCATAATATTACCATAGTCACTTTATAAAGTCAAGTGACTATGGTGCCAGGTATCGGTGTCAAAATTGTGAACGATTTGTGAACGGTGTCAGGCACCGATGTCAAAATTGTGAACGAAGTATGAACGGTGTCAGGCACCTTGACAGTATTTAAAGACCATGATAATATAGTTCCAAGATTTTAATTAAAATATTTTAATTAAAATTATTTAACTAAAGGGAGATGTGGATATGCTGGAAAGAGAGTTTGAAAAGCTATATTTCAAATTCCGATTAAATTTTTTGAACAACTTATTTAATGGGGTAAAGGATGGTAGCTTAAATCCTACTGACTCTTATTGCCTAGAGGTGATTTTTTTGTTGGGTAGGCCTACCGTAAATGAATTTGCGGAAAGGGTAAATACTTCATTACCAAATGCTTCTTACCGGGTTAATAATCTCATAAATAAGGGTTATGTTAAAAAAACTGTATCAGAACATGATAGGCGGGAATATCACCTGGAGGTTACTAAAAAATTCACAGATCTTTACGGAGCCAATGCATCTTTTAATACCCAATTAATGAATAATATAAGAGAGAAGTTTAGTGAGAAAGAGATTGAACAGTTAGAAGGGTTTATTAAAAGAATCGTAGACGAGATCATGGACTAAGAAAGGACAATATATGGGAATCAGAATAATTACAGACTCAACATCAGATATAAGTATAAAACAAGCAGCTAAGATGGATATAAACCTTGTACCACTTAAGGTTATCTTTGATGAAAAAGAATATAAAGAAGGAATAGATATTACCATAGAAGGCTTTTATGATAAACTTGTTAAGGCAGATAAGCTTCCAACTACTTCACAGCCTGCACCTGATGAGTTCTTAGAATGTTTTAAAGAAGCCAAGGAATCAGGGGATAGTGTAATAGTTATTGTACTAGCTTCTAAGCTAAGTGGCACTTATCAAAGTGCTATGATTGCAAAGGATATGGCTGAATATGAGAAGATTTATATAATTGACAGTAAAACCACAACCGTTTCACTTAGGCTGTTAATAGAGGAAGCGGTTAAGTTAAGAGATAATGGATTGGCTGTAGAAGATATAGTAACTAAGCTTAATGATTTAAAGGAGCGCATTGTTTTACTTGCAATGGTTGATACCTTGGAATTTCTTCATAAAGGTGGACGTCTATCAAAATCTTCTGCAATTATAGGAACCTTATTAAGGTTTAAACCTATTATTAGCCTACAAGATGGCGGAATTAGTGTTATTGGAAAAGAGCGAGGTGTTCAAAAAGGAATAAGACGGGTTATTGAATCTATTAATGAAGTTGGTGATATAGACTTAGACTATCCTGTTCACCTTGGTTATACATCACAAGATGATAGATGTAGATTGCTTAGAGATAAGCTTTTAGAGGAGCGGGCTTTAGATAATCTACCAATGCATCCTGTAGGATGTGTAGTTGGTACCCATGCAGGTCCTGGAGCTTGTGTACTGACTTATGTAAGGAAATAATATCTAAAGTAGTATTATATTTTTCCCTGTGCTATGATAATATTAAGCTTCTTTACTGGTATAAGTAAACAAGCTTAATATTTAGTTTGACTTAAAATGAAGGAATGGAGGAAACTCATATGGTTCAGAGAATTAATAACCCCATATTGCCAGGATTTTATCCTGATCCATCTATTTGCAGAGTGGGAGAAGACTATTATCTTGTTACATCAACTTTTGCATATTTTCCTGGAGTACCCATATTTCATAGTAAGGATTTAGTTAATTGGGAACAGATAGGTAATATATTAGACCGCAAAGAGCAACTTGAATTAACTGGGATAAGGCATTCCGGTGGAATATATGCTCCTACTTTACGCTACCATGAGGGTACCTTTTATATGATAACTACTAATGTAGGTCATGGGGGTAATTTTCTTGTTATAGCTAAAGATCCTGCAGGACCATGGTCAAACCCCTATTTTATTGAAGGAGCTGATGGAATAGACCCATCGCTTTTTTTTGATGATGATGGCAAATGCTATTATTCAGGCACTAAGGGTAGAAGAGAAGGGGAAAGATACTACGGAGATAATGAGATATGGGTTCAGGAGTTGGATCTTGAGACTATGAAACTGGTAGGGGAGTCCTATGCTGTATGGCATGGAGCACTTAGAGGAGTTGTATGGCCTGAAGCACCTCATATCTATAAAAAAGATGGAAAATATTATCTTCTTATTGCTGAAGCAGGTACAGGACATGAACATGCTGTTACTGTAGCTTGTTCCGATGATATAACTAAGCCATTTGTAGGACACAAATGCAATCCTATCCTTACTCATAGGCATCTTGGCTTGGATTATCCAATTGTGAATGTTGGTCACGGAGATATTGTTGAAACCCAAAATGGGGAGTGGTTTATGGTAGTATTGGCTTCCCGTCCCTATGGTGGTTATTATAGAAATCTTGGAAGAGAAACTTTTCTTGTTCCCATGGAATGGGAAAATGGTTGGCCACTAGTTAACAGAGGTATAGGTCTTGTTGAATCCACTGTTAAGCTTCCTAATCTACCGGTTACACCTGTAAAGCCAATAGCTGAAAGGGAGGATTTTAATGAAGATAAATTGCCATTTAGATTTCTCTTTATAAGAAATCCAGAACTTTCAAATTATAGTCTTAATGAAAGAAAAGGCTATCTTCGTATGAGGTTGGCAGCAGAGAAGATAACAGAAGAGGTAAGTCCTAGTTATGTATCTATTAGGCAGACAGGTATGAGTTTTATTTTTGAAACCAAGATGGAGTTTGAACCGGCTAATGATAATGAAGAAGCAGGTGTGGTTATTCTTCAGAGTGACCAGTATAACTACCGCTTTGTTATGAAGTTAAAAGATGGTGTTAAGTTACTTTCCTTAATAAAATGTGAGGGTGGAAAAGAAGAGGTTCTATCAGAGGGTATTTATGAAGCAAATGAAAATCATAAAGAGATCCAGCTTCGTATTAGTGCAGAATTACAAGACCTTACTTTTTCCTATAGCTATGATGGCAGTTCCTATAAGACATTAATATCTGGGGTTGATGGAAGAATATTAAGCACGGATGTAGCAGGAGGATTTGTAGGAAATACTATTGGTGTGTACTGCTCATCAAATGGAAGCCAAAGTCAAAACTATGCTGATTTTGATTGGATTGATTATAAGAATATTTAATAGAAAATAATAGAATCTACTAGACTACACAAGGAGGTACCGGCTATAGCTGGCTACCTCCTTGATTATTTTTCTAAGGTTCTGACAGAGAATATGCTTGTATTCTTGACAGATACCTAAAATTTATTTTGCATTTAGCATATGTATACTGCTTTTGACCCGATTACGACATTGATAGAGATTCCTAAACTCTGTAGGGGTGCATTCTTTGAAACTCTTAAACACACGGTTGAAGGTTGATATACTAGAGAAACCTGAACCCATAGCAACTTCGGTGATTGATAGAGTTGGATTAAGCAAGAGTTTTTCTGCTTCTTTTACACGTCTTTGGTTTAGGTAATCATAAAAGGACATGTCAGTAAATTGCTTGAAGAGTCTAGAAAAATGGTATTTACTAAACCCAGCAACATTTGCTATAGTTTCTAAAGATATTTCTTCCATATAATTTTCATTTATGTAATCAAATATTATATTAAATTTTTCTATGTATTCTCTTTGTTTGCTTATCTTCACATTAGGAATAATGTTTCCTTTTTTCATGTATTTTCGCCCTAATATGACAAACATTTTTATAAGTAATGAGTATAGGGCTGGTTCCCTAAGGGTGTTGTCTTCGAAGTATTCTTCTGCTATTTCTTCATATAGTTTTGTAAGAGCCTTATGGGTCTTTGGGGCATTACGATTGGTGATAAGCCTTGGTTGGCTAAGAACGGAGAATATATTTGTGGAACCTTTAAGGTTACTTATCAGAGAGTAGTCGAATAAGAGGATTCGTCTTAATCCTTCTTTTGGAGCGATTAATTCATGAAGTTCTCCTGGGGGTATGACCATAATGTCCCCTTCTTGTAAGAGGTAAGTTGTTTTACCAATTACGATGGTATAGATATTATTAATAGGCATAATAATCTCCACAGCAGTATGCCAATGGGGTGGATAATTATCAGCAGTTCTATTATTATGTAGAAGAATTAATGATTTATCCTTATAATCTATTTTTTCGTATATACCATCTATAGTTCTCATATATCATACCTAGCCTTTCAACTGTCATCGTAAGTGAATATTCCTGCCTAATATCTACCTATAATTAATTTCTAGCCATATAAAATTAAAATTTGATATATAAACCCTGTATTTAACCACATTAAGCCAAACACTACCATTGATTTACTTAATTACCAACATATTGGAAAAACCATACATATTTTTAGTAAAATTATGTGTATATTGTTGGAATACTAGTAATATAATTCTAATACATATCTAAAGTTTTGTAAACATAATAGAAAAAATCTAAAATATAGTGTAAAAACTTGGGCAAATATACTGAAAAATAACAAAGTGTGATTTTTGTGACAAGTAATAATTGGGAAGGTTTATCTATAAACTATGTAATATGTACGAGGAAGAAAGGAACCGCTTATGTTAACTTCATCAATATTTAAGAAGAAAAGTTTCTACTTCATATTTGTGCTTGTACTTCTTATAGTGGCTTATTTAACCTATGTTAAAGTCATGAATCAGCGTTATGACGCCTCTAATGAGGAGGATATGGTTTGGGGAACAGTAGAAAGGAATAAGATTGCAGGAAGAGATGACATATATAGTGCCTATCTAGAAAGGCATAAGGGTGTCTTAAAACCAGACCATGAAATCTCCATTGATGTTTGTAATTATTTCTTAGCTCATATGTCTAAAACATATAGAACATATCAAGGAAGAAATGATGTAGTGATTACTGAAGAAGGCGGTTATGTTGAATGGGAAGTAGAGGTTCCTGAGACAGGACTTTATAATATTAGTTTGGATTATTATCCTATTGAAGGTAGAGGGGTTGACATAGAAAGAGCTTTGTACATTAATGGTGGAATCCCTTTCTCAGGTGCGGATACATTGACTTTTACCCGTATCTGGACAGATGGTGGACAAATAAGATTGGATAATAGGGGCAATGAGATTAGACCTAGTCAGGTGGAAAAACCACGATGGGAGCGTACATATCTTAAAGATTATATGGGGTATTTTGTTGAGCCTTACAGCTTTTATCTATGTGAAGGAAAGAATCTTATAAGGATTGAGGCTGTAAGTGAACCCATGGCCATAAGTAATATATTAATCCATCAGAAGGAGGAGCTGCTTCCCTATGATGAATATATAGCCTCATTTGATTTAAGAAGATATAAGAATACAATCACAGACTTTTACTATAAAAAACAAGGGGAGGACTCAGAGTTTAGATCTTCTCCTACCTTGTATGGAATTTTTGATAGGGCCTCCTCTAATACAGAGCCCTATAGTGCTGCAAAGATTAAGCTTAATTGTATTGGCGGTGAACAATGGAGAGTAGCAGGACAATGGATAGAATGGGAGTTTGAAGTACCAGAAGATGGGCTTTACAATATATCATTTAAGGCAAAGCAAAATTATAACCGTGGCATGGTTTCTATACGTAATCTAACAATAGACGGAACCACTCCATTTAAAGAGGCTGCACAAGTTGAATTTAAATATAATAACAGTTGGCAATTAACTACTCTTTCAGATAAGGATGGACTTCCTTGTAAGATACCCCTTACAGAGGGTAATCATGTGGTTCGTCTTGAGGTTACTATGGGTGAACTAGGGGATATATTAAAGGATATGGATGAATGTATATATAGGCTTAATGCAATTTATCGTAAAATTCTTGTTCTTACAGGGGCTAGACCAGATAAATTTAGAGATTATAGAATTGACAAGAAGTATCCTGAAGTTATGGTGGCAATGGAAGATGAGATTAAAGTGCTGAATAATCTAGTTGCCAGACTAGAAGAGTTTTCAGGGCAAAGAGGTTCCAATACAGCTGTTATTGTTAACATGTCAGAAAGATTACAACGGTTCACAAAAAATCCTGATTCCATACCTAGGGGGATGGAAGCTTTTAAGATAGATATAAGTTCTATGGGTACTGCTATGCTGGAGCTAACTAGTTCTAACCTTGATATTGATTATGTGTATATTAACGCAGATGGGGCAAAACTTCCTGACGTAGAAGAGAAGTTCTTTGCTAAGCTTGCCCATGAACTTAGGTCTTTTACTGCTTCCTTTTTTGAGGATTATTCGACCCTTGGAAGTGTATATGAGGAAGGCAAAGTAATTGATGTATGGTTACTTTCAGGACGTGATCAATCAACCATACTAAAGAATATGATAGATGAAGTGTTTACACCAACCTATGGTATTGGAGTAAATGTTAAGCTTATAGACCCTAATACCCTTCTTCCGGCAGTTGTAGCAGGAACAGGGCCTGATGTTGCTTTATCGGTGTTTAATCATGTACCTGTTGATTACGCCATAAGAGATGCGACAGTGGATTTAAGTCAATTTGAGGATTTTGATGAAGTGGCTTCTGAATTTATGGATAGTGCATTTGTGCCCTATGAGTTTGAGGGTGGGATATATGCTCTTCCTGAGACACAGAACTTTGCTGTAATGTTTTATAGAACAGATATTATGGGGGAAATAGGGGCAGAAGTTCCAAATACCTGGGATGATGTAATAGAACTCCTTCCACTTTTGCAAAAGAATAATATGGAGTTTGCAATGCCCTCACCTGAAAGGGTTGTTGATGGGGTTCAAAATCCAGATACTGCAGGTATGATGTCCATATTGTTTCAGAATGGGGCAAAGCTCTATACACCTGATAAGAAGAGAACCTTGTTAGATTCTGAAAAATCAGTAGAAGCATTTGATTTTTTTACAAGGTTATATACTCATTACAGCCTACCTGTTCAGTATGATTTTGTTAATAGATTCCGTACAGGTGAAATGCCTATAGGAGTTCAAGATTATAGCTACTTCAATACCTTAAGTGTATTTGCCCCTGAGATCAGGGGTCTATGGGAGTTCGGCTTGGTGCCTGACACCATAAGAGAAGACCAAACCGTGGATCACTCAGTAGCATTTGGAGGACATTGTTGCATGCTTTTAAGTAATGCCAAGGACAAGGAAGCGGCTTGGACCTTCCTTAAGTGGTGGGTAAGTGCTGAAACAAATACTCGCTTTGGTAGGGAACTGGAGAGTATCATGGGTTCTGCGGCTAGATATGCCACGGCCAATACTAAAGCTTTTGAAGAACTTCCCTGGAGTAAAGACCAAGCAGAGGTTATAAAAGAACAGTGGAAATGGACTGTTGGAACCCCTAGTGTGGCAGGAGGATATTCTACTACTCGTCATGTAATCAATGCATATAGAAAGGTTATATATGATCATGAGGATCCAAGGGAAACCCTTCTTGATTACACCAGAACCATTAACGATGAGATTAAGTTTAAACGTATTGAACTAGGCCTTGATGTTAATTAGGGATTGGGGGAAAGAAGGTTAAGATGGGTGTGAAGTTTGATAAGTGGAAGAATACTTTAAAAACCATATGGAAATGTAGGGTTCAGTATGCCTTCCTGTTGCCTTATGCTTTGATATTCACAATATTTTTTGTACTACCGGTTATTATTTCAATTGTATATAGCTTTACATACTATAATGTCCTTAATCCACCAGAATTTATAGGTTTGCAAAATTATATAAATCTTCTTCTAGCAGATGATGTGTTTTTGATATCGGTTAAGAATACATTTGTTCTAGCAGTTATAACAGGGCCACTAGGTTATATAATGTCGTTTATGTTTGCATGGTTAATTCATGAGTTACCCAGATTTTTAAAAACCATATTTGTATTAATATTTTTTGCTCCCTCTATTGGTGTTAATACATTTATGCTGTTTGGAACATTATTCAGCTCGGACTCATATGGATGGGTTAATGCCTACCTAATGGACTGGAGCATAACAAGTGCACCTATATTCTGGCTAACAGATCCCACTTATATGATGACCGTTATTATTATAGTTGTATTATGGATGAGTTTAGGTAATGGATTCCTGTCTTTTATAGCAGGTCTTCAGACTATTGGCAAAGATCAATATGAGGCTGCTTATGTAGATGGAATTAAAAACCGTTGGCAAGAACTATGGTACATTACCTTACCTAATATGAAACCAATGTTATTATTTGGTGCTGTAATGTCCATTACATCATCTTTTACAGTAGGTGAAGTGGCCAATGCTCTGTGTGGCTTTCCAAGTACGGACTATGCTGCAAGTACAGTTGTCACCCACCTGACGGATTATGGTTCACTTCGATTTGATATGGGCTATGCTTCTGCAATAGCAAGCTTGCTTTTCCTGGTTATGATATTAGCTAAGAAAGCTATTGTTACAATGCTTAATAAGCTAGGAACCTGATGATCTATGGGTTTAAATATGAATAGGGGAGTTAGGATGAAAATAAAAAAAAGAAAACCAAATAGATCAATATGGGGAGATGGGTTTGTACTTGTCCTATTGGTGGGAGCTGGTTGGTTCTTTGTCTTACCTTTGCTATATGCATTTAATAGCGCCTTTAAACCACTTGATGAGATATTCTTATTCCCGCCCAGACTATGGGTGAACAAACCAACCCTGGATAACTTTGCAGATTTATTTGTCTTGATGAGTAAGACATGGATACCATTTTCCCGCTATATATTTAATACGGTTTTTATTACCGTAGTAGGAACACTAGGCCATTTACTGGTGGCATCTATGGCAGCATATGTCTTGTCCAAATATGACTTTCCAGGTAGTAAAGCTTTCTTTACGATTGTAGTTAATGCCCTAATGTTTACCCCACAGGTTTTAGCAATACCTAACTATCTTGTTATGACTAAACTTGGTTGGGTAAATACATATTGGGCCATCATAGTACCAGCATTTGCGGCCCCCATAGGTTTATTCCTTATGAAGCAGTTTATGGAGCAAATACCCGATGCCCTTATAGAGGCGGCCAAAGTAGATGGAGCCAAGGAGCTAGGAATATATTTTAAAATAATAATGCCCCTTGTAAAACCAGCTTCCCTGACCTTGTCCATTTTCTCCATATTAAATCTATGGAATACCAGAGCATCTAATTTTATCTATGATGAGGAATTAAAGACCTTGCCCTATGCATTATCTCAGATAGTTACTGGGGGACAGATTGCAAGAGCAGGGGTTAGTGCAGCGGTAACACTATTTATACTTATAGTTCCCTTAATGTTTTTTATTAGTGCACAAAGTAGCATCATAGAAACCATGGCCAGTTCAGGAATTAAGGAATGAGGTGATAAGATGAGGATGAAGTTAGGGATAGCTTGTATCAGTTTATTAATTCTGACACATCTTTTTACGTCAGTTTCCAAGGTCTTAGGGGAAACTGAATCCTACACTTATACATATGAATACTTTGGTAACATGCTGGAGTCACCAGATGCCTATACTCCTGAGGCACTGCTTCTTGGAAGTCACTTGGGAATTGGTGACTTTAATAATCCTAGTTCTCTCTTTGTAAGAGATGAGGATTTATATATTGTGGATTCTGGTAATAACAGGATTGTTGTTGTTAACAAGTTTTTTGAGTTAATTAGAATAATAGACAAGGTTATGATAGATGGTCAGGAAAATACCCTTCTAAACCCCTCAGATATATTTGTGGCAGAAGGTGGGGAGATGTATATCTGTGATACAGGCAATAATCGTGTATTACATGTAGATAGTAATCTGAATGGGATTAAGACCTATGTAAAACCTGATGATCCCACTGTTCTTGAAGAAACTAACTTTATTCCTTTAAAATCCGTTGCTGACAAGGCTGGTCGATTATTTGTCTTGGCGGCTAATGTCAACCAAGGTTTTATGGAATATGATAGATTTGGTGAATTTAGTAACTTTATTGGTGCTAATCCTGTTAAGGCAAGCTTTTTCCAGGCCTTTTCCAAGAGGTTAATGACAAAAGAACAAAGAGATAGAATGATACTTTTTGTACCTACAGAGTATAGCAATCTTGCTATAGATAAAGATGACTTTTTATATGCAACAACAACTACCTTTACTGAAGAGGAACTACGAACCATGGATAGTGTTAGGCCTATCCGTAAGTTAAACTCCCTTGGGCAAGATATTCTGGTTAGGAATGGCTATGAAGATCAAATTGGTGATGTGCAGACAGGTAGTGGAGGTGATGTAAGTGGTCCTTCCAGATTTCAGGATGTTACACCTATGGACAATGATACTTATTACTGTCTAGATCGTAACAGAGGGAGGATTTTTGCTTATGACTTTCAGGGAAATCTCTTGTATGTATTTGGAGGTCTAGGTAATAAGTTGGGGTATTTTCAGTATCCTGTATCTATTGAACACATGGGGACAGATATTTTTGTACTGGATAATAGATCAGTATCTGTAACTAGATTTACATTAACAGACTTTGGCTCATATATTAATAAAGGTCTTTTATACTATAAACAAGGAAGATATGAAGAATCGGCTAAGTATTGGAAGAAAGCATTATTCTTAAATGGAAACTATGACCAGGCCTATATAGGCATTGGAAGAGCTCTTCTTAGATCTGGAGAGTATGAAGAAGCTATGAAGTATTTTGAAGCTAAGCGTGATGTAAATAGTTATTCAAAAGCATTTGCCAGATATAGAAAGGAATGGGTTGAGGAAAATATTAAAAGTATTCTCACTTTTGCTTTAGCACTAATAATTATCCCCATAATTATTGGTGGCATAAAGAAGAGAGTTAGAAAGATGAATACTAAGCAAGTAACTTATAAGGGTAGATTAAAAGAACTTTTAGAAAGCTTAAGATATAGTCTATATGTTATATTTCATCCATTTGATGGCTTTTGGGATCTTATTCATGAAAAACGTGGATCCTTTGCTGCTGCTACTGTAATATTTATTATGGTAATACTAACTCAAGTATGGTCATGGACATATTCTTCCTTTCCGTATTATTTTCCCCAGTGGGAATACTTTAATCTCTTCATGGAAGTAATCCCAACCATTGTATTATTCTTTATATGGTGTATTGCAAACTGGAGCCTTACCACATTGATGGATGGAAAGGGAAAGCTGGGACATATATATATGGCATCGGCCTATGCCCTTAGTCCTTATGTCTTAATTAGGATACCACTTATCTTCCTTACATATGTGCTTACCCTAGAGGAGTCAGCCTACTACTCCCTATTTGTTTATATCTCCTTTATGTGGTGCCTGGTGCTGATGATTGCCGCCATGATGATGATACATGATTATACTATAGGAAAAGCCCTGTTTTCTAGTTTGCTAACAATTGTAACTATGATGGTTATTATATTCCTTATAGTCATTTTTTTTAGTTTAATTACACAAAGCTTTGGTTACTTTGTGGCTCTATATAAAGAAGTTGCATTTAGGCTATATTAGCTGGCGGAAGGAGGATGTAAGAAAGTGAAGAATAGAAAAAGATTTCTCTTATTACTTCTATTCACCTTCCTACTTAGTGTTTTGTCTGCATGTAGTAAGGAAATAGCGAAAAAACCATTAGAAGTTTATTCATATGAAAATATTGAAGATAAAATTGTCATTGAAAATGATAAATATAAGTTTTGCTTTTTCCCTGAGACTACACATTTTAATATTGAGAATAAAAGTACAAGGCAAATCTGGTATTCAAATCCCCAGAATACAGGGGAACAAGGGGGATTAACAGATGAATTAGAATCAACACTTACCATACGATATAATACTGAATCTGGAAGCAAGACCATGATGAGTAATTATGGATATTCCATCAAGAAATCAAACTATACATATGAAGTGCTAGATAATGGCATAAAGGTTAACTATACCATTGGTAATGTCAATAAGATTTATTATGTTCCTAGGGCGGTACCTGAATCCAGGTTTTTAGAGTTCTTTAATAGAATGAGTAAATCTGTACAGAATCAGATTCATATGAGTTATAGAATATATGATATTAATGACCTTAGAAAAAATGATGATAAGGATAAATTAATTGCTACTTATCCTGATATTGTTAATGAACCTATCTATGTAATGATGGATAGCACCCCAGAATATCTTATTAAAATGGCTGAAGAGAAATTTGCAGAGGTGGGATATGGGCCTGAGGATTATGAAATAGATGCTGCTAGATATAGTAGTGAAACAAGTCAGGATGTCCCGGTTTTTAATATATCAATTATATATGAGCTTAAGGATGATGGGTTTGAAGTAAGTATACCTTTAAAGCAAATAGAATATAAGAAAGAATATCCAATTGTAGAAGTTAGGCCATTGCCTTTCTTTGGAGCCGGGGGTACTGTTGATGATGGGTTTATCTTGGTTCCAGATGGTTCAGGTGGGATTATCAATTTTAATAACCAAAAGCAATCTCAAAATTCCTACATAAGTAATCTATATGGTTGGGATTATGCCCTAAATCGTAAGGCTCTTATAGACGAAACAAGAGTTAACATGCCCATATTTGGCATTAGTAGAAATGGTGCTTCTTTTATATGTGTCCTTGAGGAGGGTAGTTCTTATGGATTTCTAGAAGCTGACGTAAGTGGTGGAAGTAATGAATATAATTATTGCTGTGCTAATTATAATCTTATTCATAGTGAGGTAATGGATATATCAGCAAAATCAGATAGAACTATTCGTATGTTTGAGGAAGAACTTCCAGATGAAATAATTAGACAAAAATACATATTTGTAGATGATGATGATTATGTTTCAATGGCAACAAAATACCGTAAGTACCTTATGGATCGGTTTCCCCAGCTTACAAAAAGAACAGAAAGTGATTTACCCGTGGCGGTAGAAATTATCGGGGCTATAGACAGAACAAAACACTACCTGGGAATGCCTACAAGGCAGCCCTATGAGCTGACTTCCTATAAAGAAGCTGAAAATATGATTAAGGAGCTTAAGGAGGCAGGCTTTACAGATTTAAGTGTTAAGTATAAAGGATGGTTCAATGATGGGGTTTTACATAAGCCTCCTAACAAGGTTAAACATATATCAGAACTTGGCAGTAAAAAAGATTTAATCAGTCTAGCTGCTTATGCCAGTGAGCATAAAGTGAACCTGTATCTTTCGGCTTCTTTTCAGTTTGTTTATAATAATTCGTTGTTTGATAATTTTATTAGTGTAAGGGATGGAGCTAAACATGTTAATCGGAAAGTGGTAGAGCTTGTCCCCTATAATCCAATATATTATGGTAAGACAGACTATCTATATACATATCATTTGGCAAGGCCTAGTTATTATCTGAAGAATCTAGATAACTATGCTAATGAGATAGTGGGACTTGGTGTAAAGAACATTGCACTAGAAGATATAGGTATGATATTAAGCTCTGATTTTAATAGAAAGTCTCTAGTTAGCAGAGAGAAGGCCATGAAACTTCAAATGAATAAACTTAGTCAGTTGGCAGGGGAGGGATATAATATACTAATCCATTCTGGCAACATGTATGCAGTTCCTTATGCTGATATGATAGTGGATCTTAATCTAGCAACTAAGGGTTATAACATAATAGATGAAGAGATTCCGTTCTATGAAATTGTTCTTCATGGATTAGTTTCATATACAGGCTCACCTATAAATCTGTCCCCTAACTATGAAAGAAATTTGCTAAAGACTATAGAGACAGGAGCAGGTTTGTATTTTAGCTTTATGGATGCAGACATTTTTGATTTGCAAGATAGTCGTTATACTAATTATTTTTCATCTGATTATAATCAGTGGAAGGAAAAGGCTGCTATTTTATACAATGAGATGAAGTCTAACTTTGGCCATCTTTTTAATCAGTTTATTATAGATCATCAGAAGTTAGCCAGTGATGTTTATATGACTGAATATGAGGATGGCACCAGGATTATAGTTAACTACGGTGAAAAATCTTATATCCACAAGGGCACTGAGATTCCAGCTAAGGATTATACTGTGGAAGGAGGTAAATAGTAATGAAGAATAAAAGAAGTGGAATCCAAGGTAGACAAAGGAAGATAAGAAAGCCAAAGAGTATGGCCTTTCGTAATGCTTTAGCTGGATATTTATTTACATCACCTTTTATAATAGGATTTTTATTGTTTTTAATGTTACCATTGTTGCAATCATTTAGGATGGCATTTAGCACGGTAAGATTTGATGGAGGTATAGTATATGATTTTGTGAAGTTTTATAACTTCAAATACATATTCAAAATTGACCCTGAGTTTATACCTCTTTTAATAGACGAATTACTACAGATGGCTTACACTGTACCTTCAATTATTGTGTTCAGTTTTTTTATAGCCATAGTACTTAATCAGAAGTTTAAAGGAAGGGGCTTGGTTCGTGCCATCTTCTTTTTGCCGGTTATACTTTCCTCTGGTGTCTTAATTGGACTGGAGACCAATAATACTCTTATGCAGGGGCTAAAAGATGTTATTGCAAAGACGTCAAATGCTAGCAGTATTACTGATGTTGTAAAAAGCATGTTTTTAACAGAAGGTGCATACATAGGACCGATTCAATATGTGTTTGATGCTGTAGACCGAGTTTATGAAATTGCAATGGCATCAGGGATTCAGATTATTATATTCCTTTCTGGACTTCAAACTATTCCAGCCAGTATGTTTGAGGCTGCGGTGATAGAAGGTGCCACCCCATGGGAGACTTTCTGGAAGATAACATTTCCAATGGTTAGTTCATTAATATTAGTTAATGTTATCTACTCCATTATAGACTTCTTCGTAAGGTCAGATAATGAGGTAATGACTCATATTAAAGATACTATGACTGCCCAAGTTGAATATGGAAGAAGTTCAGCCATGGCCTGGACTTACTTTGGGGTAATTGCTGTAATTATAGCACTAGTGTCAGCCATTATATCAAAGAGGGTGTACTATTATGATTAGGGCCAATAAATCTTTTAAAAACTTTTGGGAAAGAAATCGACTTACCCAAGGATATTTGCTAAAAAGAACAGTTGGAAGAGCAATGTTTAGGTTTGCAAGGGCAATAATGCTATTTGGCCTATGTTTCCTTATCCTTCAGCCCATCCTTAGTAAGATTTCAGTCAGCTTTATGGAAGAGAAAGATTTATATGATGCTACTATTATAAACATCCCCAGGAACTGGTCAACCCAGAATTATCAGATGTCTAGTTATTTAATGAACTACAAAAAAGCACTGGGAACAACCTTATGGCTTTCATTAATAATAGCTTTGATTCAATTAGCATCTACCACATTGGTGGCTTATGGATTTGCCAGATATAATTTTCCGGGTAAGAAATTGTTGTTTGCTTTTGTCCTTCTATCTATTGTAATTCCACCACAAACCATTCTTACAGCACTATATCTTAACTTTAGGTATTTTGATATCTTTGGTATCTTTAAATTATTTACTGGGGACACAGTTAACTTATTAAATTCCGTCTGGCCTTATGTCTTTATTAGTAGTGGTGCTATGGGACTTAAGAATGGACTATATATATTCATGTTAAGGCAGTATTTTCGGGGTATTCCTAAGGAGATGGAGGAGGCGGCTTATGTAGATGGCTGTGGCAAGCTGAAGACCTTCTTGGTTATAATGCTCCCTGATGCAAAACCTATGTTGACATCAATATTTTTATTTGCATATGTGTGGCAATGGACAGATTCTTTTTACTCATCATTATTCTTAAGAAAGTTTAATCTATTATCTACTGCTGTTGCTGGCCTTGGAGACAGCCTGATGACCCATATGCAGAATATAAGTAATAGAACAGCATTTCCCACTACTGCTTATACACAAGCAGTTATATCTACAGGTACATTAATGGTAGTGGCACCACTAGTTCTTATTTACTTTATTGCACAAAGGGGATTTGTAGAAAGTATTGCACAAGCAGGCATTAAGATGTAATTTTATTATATATTACTATTTTATGAAACTCATACCTTATGGTAGTATTTTATGCTATAATAGATTTTCAAATACAAGACAGGAGGAATGTACATGCAAGATTATAAGGCATATTTAGATGAAACTTTAAGTTTTGAAGAAAGAGCAAAAGATTTAGTATCTAGAATGACTCTAGAAGAAAAGGTGTTCCAGACACTATATACTGCTCCAGCCATAGAGCATCTTGGTGTAAAGGCGTATAATTGGTGGAATGAGGCATTACATGGGGTAGCCCGTGCAGGTGTTGCCACAGTATTCCCACAGGCAATCGGTCTTGCGGCAACTTTTGATGAGGATCTTATTGAGGAAGTTGCTGATGTAATCTCCACAGAAGGTAGAGCAAAATTCAATGCTCAGCAGAAGTATGGAGATTATGATATCTACAAAGGACTAACATTCTGGTCCCCTAACGTGAATATTTTCCGTGATCCAAGGTGGGGAAGAGGCCATGAGACATATGGTGAGGATCCTTATCTTAGCTCAAGGCTTGGAGTTAGATTTGTTAATGGTATTCAAGGACATGATGATAAATACATGAAGGCTGCTGCTTGTGCTAAGCATTTTGCAGTTCATTCTGGTCCTGAGGATCAAGGGCATAGTTTTAATGCAGAGTGTTCAACACAAGATCTTTATGAAACATATTTACCTGCATTTAAGGCTTGTGTGCAGGAAGCAGATGTTGAATCTGTGATGGGAGCATACAATCGTACTAACGGTGAGCCATGTTGTGGAAGTAAGACATTACTTAAGGATATACTAAGAGATGAATGGGGCTTTAAGGGACATGTAGTATCTGATTGTTGGGCAATCAAAGACTTCCATGAGTTCCATAAGGTAACATCTACACCAGTTGAGTCTGTGGCAATGGCTATGAATAATGGCTGTGATCTAAACTGTGGTAATTTGTTTGGTAACTTACTTATGGCAGTAAGAGACGGACTTACTGAAGAAAAAACTATAGATGAAGCGGTGACAAGGCTGGTAACCACCCGTATGAAACTTGGATTATTTGATGATCAGGCTAAAGTTCCATTTAATAAGATTGGTTATGATCAAGTGGATAGTAAGGAACATTTGGAATTCAACATAGATGTATCAAAAAAATCCATTGTTCTACTAAAGAATGAAGACAAGCTTCTACCTTTAGATAAATCCAAATTAAAGACGGTAGGTGTTATAGGACCAAATGCTGACAATAGAAAAGCATTAGTTGGAAACTATGAAGGTACAGCTTCAGAATATGTTACTATTTTGGAAGGTATAAAAGAGTACCTAGGAGATGATACAAGGGTATATTATTCAGAAGGATGTCATCTCTTTAAGAAATCTTCTCAGGGTCTAGCTATGGAAAATGATAGAGTAGCTGAGGCGAAGATGGTTTGTGAGATGAGTGATGTTGTCATAGCATGCTTTGGACTTGATCCTGGCTTAGAAGGTGAAGAAGGAGACCAAGGAAATGAGTTCGCCAGTGGAGATAAACCTAATCTAAATCTTCCTGGATTACAAGAAGATGTTCTTAAGGAACTATACAATAGTGGTAAGCCAGTTATATTAGTTCTGCTTTCAGGAAGTGCACTTAGCATACCTTGGGCTGACGAGAATATACCTGCAATTATTCAAGGCTGGTATCCTGGAGCTCAGGGTGGAAGGGCAATAGCTCAGATTCTATTTGGTGAATATTCACCAGAAGGAAAGCTTCCTGTAACATTTTATAGAACCACAGAAGAGTTGCCAGAATTTACAGATTATAACATGAAGAATAGAACATATCGTTATATGGAGAATGAAGCTCTATATCCATTTGGATATGGTTTATCCTATACGGATTTTGAACTATCAAATGAGCTTATAGATGCAGATGAGGTGGTTCAGGGTAAAGATGTTTCGGTTAGTGTGAATATTAAGAACACTGGCAGTATGGCAGGTGCTGAGACAGTTCAAGTTTATGTGAAAGTAAAACAAGATGGAGCACCTAATTGGCAACTAAAAGGACTTAAGAAGGTGTTTCTAAATCCTGGTGAATCAAAAACCATATCAATTCCACTACATGATAGGGCATTTGGCTTATATAATAATGAGGGAGAGTTAGTTCTTCATGAAGGTGAATTCGAAGTATTTATTGGTACAAGTCAGCCGGATGCTAGAAGCATTCAGCTTACAGGTAAAAAACCTTATAGCAAGACATTGCGTTCCAATCAAACCCTTATCTTATAGATATATAATTAATGATTATGCGGGCGCTTAAGCGTCCGCATTCTTAGCTTACTAGGAGGATACTTATGAATTATAATAAGTGCTGGCTAAACTATAATCTTATAGAAGATTATTCGGATAAAGAAATCTTATCTAATATAACTGTCTGTGGTAAAGATGCCAAGGAAAGTTTAATTGTAGATAATGCAGTTAATGAGTTAAAGGATGCATTTAGAAAGATTCTGAATATAAATGCTAGTTGTAGTTATTTAAAAAATGAGAAGGAATATGATGAAGCTAACTTAGGAGTTATTCTTAAGTTAAGAGATAATCAAGAACTTCATAGTGAAGGATATCTGATAAAGCAGATAGATAAAGGGCTTCATATAGAGGCTAGAACAGATAAGGGACTATTATATGGATCTTTTGACCTGATTCGTAGAATTTCCCAAGGTGAGACCTTAGATGGTCTTAACCTTATGGAGAATCCTAAGAATAATATTAGAATATTTAATCATTGGGATAATATGGACGGAAGTATCGAAAGAGGATATTCAGGTAATTCCTTCTTTTTTGAAAATGACCAAGTTCTAATAAACGAAAGAACTAGAGACTATGCTAGATTGGCTGCATCTATTGGCATTAATGCCACTGTAATTAATAATGTAAATGTTCTAGAAGCAGCCACTGATCTTATAACTGATCGTTATCTTAATAAGCTAGCTGAGATGTCAGATATATTTGAGGGCTATGGAATTAAAATGTACCTTAGTGCTAATTTTGCGGCACCTATTGAAATTGGTGGCTTGCCTGTATCTGATCCTTTGGACAAGGATGTCATCTTGTGGTGGGAGAAATGTATCAAAAATGTATATGATAAGATCCCTGGATTTGGAGGATTCCTAATAAAGGCAGATTCTGAAGGTAGACCTGGACCATTTACCTATGGCCGTACTCATGCAGATGGTGCAAATATGCTGGCAAAAGCCCTAAAACCTTATGAGGGTATATTAATATGGCGGTGTTTTGTATATAATTGCTTGCAGGATTGGAGAGATTATAAGACGGATCGTGCAAGATCTGCCTATGATAATTTTATAGACCTAGATGGTAAGTTTGATGATAATGTTATTCTTCAGATAAAGAACGGACCTATGGATTTTCAGGTTAGAGAGCCTGTATCACCTTTATTTGGTGGACTAAAAAAGACCAATATGATTCTTGAAGTCCAAGCTGCTCAGGAATACACAGGACAGCAAAAGGACCTGTGTTATCTTATTCCTATGTGGAAGGAAATCTTAGATTTTGAGACACATGCTAAGAAGGATGGATCTACAATAGCAGACATAGTGTCTGGTAGGACATATGATCAAGACAAGTGTGGTATTGCAACTGTAACAAATACCGGTAATGATTATAATTGGACTGGTCATGATCTGGCAGCAGCAAATCTATATGGATTTGGAAGACTTGCTTGGGACACAGGGCTTAGTGCCATACAGATTGCAAGAGAGTGGGTTACGCAGACATTTTCAAGAGATGAAAAGGTGGTTAGTACTGTATGCGAAATTCTTATGAAATCATGGCCCACTTATGAAAAATATACATCTCCTCTGGGAATTGGCTGGATGGTAAATCCCAACCATCACTATGGGCCTAATATAGATGGTTACGAGTATGATAGATGGGGCACTTATCATAGAGCCGATAGAAATGGATTGGGTGTTGATAGGACAGTGAAGAGTGGTACAGGTTATGCTGGTCAATATAATGAACCTCTTGCTTCTATGTATGAGGATAAGGAGACCTGTCCAGAAGAACTATTATTATTCTTCCATTATATTAAATATGACTATAAGTTAAAGAGCGGTAAGACATTGATACAGCATATCTATGATACCCATTTTGAAGGGGTAGAAGAAGTTGAGGATATGATAGAAAAATGGAAGGGATTAAAGGAACTTTTAGCTGAGGATGTATATGAAAGAGTTAGTATGCGTTTTAGTATGCAATTAAGTAATGCCAAAGAGTGGCGTGATAGAGTAAATACTTACTTTTATAGAAAATCAGGCGTAGAGGATGAGCATGGAAGAAAGATTTATTAATTATTAATCTGCTTAACCTTTAATAAGATAAGGCACTTTTAATGAAGATAATATTATTTCATTAGAGGTGCTTTTTTGTAATCTATCTTATTTTGTAAAGTAAATGACATTGAAAACCCTGCATCCTTCCTATATACTATTAAGCAGTTACACCAGTTGGCAAATAAGGGTATTTGGCAGAATTATTATTTCGATTATGATCTTATAAAAAGGCTACATAAATATATGATTGAAAGGAAAATAAACTATGGATATGACATTACGTTGGTTTGGAAGTAAACATGATAGTGTTACTTTAGAGCGAATAAAACAAATACCAGGAGTGACTGGTGTTGTTTCTTCTCTTCATGATATTCCTGCTGGTGAGCCGTGGAAACTAGAAGATATATTGGCACTTAAGAAAGAGGTGGAGGCAGCAGGGCTAAAGCTTATCGGAATCGAAAGTGTGAATATTCACGAAGATATTAAGATTGGCTTACCTTCAAGAGAAGAGTATATTGAAAATTATAAGATTTCTTTAGAGAATCTGGGTAAAGCAGATGTACATATGGTCTGCTATAACTTTATGCCAATATTTGATTGGACAAGAACTGATTTGGCTAAAGAACTTCCCGATGGCTCAACTGTACTAGCCTATGATGAGAATATCATAAAGGGTATTAAGCCTGAGATGATGTTTGAGAAGATGGAGAAGGAAAGTGGGGGATTTGTTCTTCCTGGTTGGGAGCCCAATCGTAGGGATGAGATAATGGACTTGTTTGATAAGTATAAGGGTGTTACAGCTGAGAAGCTCATGGAGAATCTTAAGTATTTCTTAGATTCAATTATGCCAGTATGCGAAAAATATCAGATCAAGATGGCCATTCACCCAGATGACCCTGCATGGAGCGTTTTTGGTTTACCAAGAATAGTTACCAGTGAGAAGGCTTTAGAGGAAATTGCCTCTTTGAATGATAGCACTTATAATGGATTTACCCTTTGTACAGGATCCCTAGGAAGTAATTTGAAGAATAATCTTCCTGATATTATTAGGAACCCTAAGATAAGTAAAAGAATTCATTTTGCCCATATAAGGAACCTGGAATTTGAGTCTGACGGAGTATTTCATGAAAGTTCCCATCTATCTTCTGATGGTGATTTTGATATGTATGAGATCATTAAGGCTCTGTATGATGTAGGCTTTGATGGCATTGTACGTCCAGATCATGGTAGAATGATTTGGGGCGAGGAGGCAAGACCTGGTTATGGTCTCTATGACAGAGCCCTTGGAGTGGCTTACCTAAATGGTTTATGGGAAGCTATCAGAAAAAATGACAAATCCAATAAGTAATACATAGGTAAAGATAGATGCAGATTGTTTGCCAAGAAAGGTAAAAAAGATGAGGTTAGTTGATTATAATTCATCATGGCAGGAAAAAGGTTATGAGATTCCTAAATATGATAGAGATAAAGTGAAAAAGCTTACCATGGAAAATCCCAGCTGGATACATTTTGGAGCGGGGAATATCTTTAGGGGTTTTCCTGCGGCAGGACTTCAAAAGATGCTTGATGAAGCTAGCTATGATAAAGGCCTAGTAGTAAGCGAAGGCTTTGACTATGAAATAATAGAGAAAGCCTATAAGCCTTATGATGATTTAAGTTTGCTAGTTGTTTTGAAATCAGACGGTAATATTCAGAAAAAGGTTATTGGAAGTGTGGTAGAATCTCTTGTTGCAGATACATCTAAGGACAAGGATTGGGAAAGGCATAAGGAGATATTTCGAAAGTCATCCTTGCAGTTGGCAAGCTTTACAATAACTGAAAAAGGTTATAGCTTAGTGGATTCCTGTGGGGAATATATGAGCCTTGTAGCAGAGGATTTTAAAAATGGTTATGACAAGCCTAGCCACCTTATGGGTAAGATTACAGCCCTCTTATATGAGAGGTATAAGGAGGGAAGTCTGCCTATTGCCATGGTTAGTATGGATAACTGCTCTCATAATGGAGATAAGTTATTTGCAGCAACCGAGACCTATGCCATGAACTGGGTTAAGAATGGCTTCATGGAAGAAGGCTTCTTGGCTTATATAAGAGATAGGAATAAGGTAGCATTTCCATGGACTATGATAGATAAAATAACCCCAAGACCTGATGATAAGGTAAAACAAATTTTGGAGGATGATGGTTTTAAGGATACAGAACTAATTATAACATCTAAGAATACTTATACCTCCCCCTTCGTTAACGCTGAAGAAACAGAATATCTTGTGATTGAGGATCTATTTCCAGCTGGAAGACCTCCATTAGAGAAAGCAGGATTTATATTTACAGATAGGGAGACAGTTGATAAGGTGGAGAGGATGAAGGTATGCACCTGCTTAAACCCTCTTCATACTGCCCTAGCCATATTTGGATGTTTACTTTCCTACACCACCATATGGGAGGAAATGAGAGATCCACAGCTTGTAAAATTAGTTAATAAGATTGGATATGACGAAGGTATGGCAGTGGTAGTTAATCCGGGTGTAATAGATCCTATGGATTTTATAAAGGCAGTACTTGAGGTTCGTCTGCCTAATCCATTTATGCCAGATGCTCCACAAAGGATCGCAACAGATACATCACAAAAGATACCTATTCGATTTGGGGAAACCATAAAGGCCTATAGAGATAGGGATAGACTAAAAGTAAGGAATCTTACCTTTATCCCTCTTACTATAGCAGGATGGTGTAGATACCTGATGGGAATAGATGATGAGGGCATGGCATTTACCCCCAGCCCAGACCCTTTACTTGATGAGCTAATGGGATATGTTAAGGATATTAAGCTGGGAGATGAAACTCTTAAAGAGGGAACCCTTAGACCTATCCTTTCCAACGATAAAATATTTGCAGTTAATCTATATGATGTTGGTTTAGGAGAGAAGATAGAAGCTATGTTTTTAGAACTTATTGCTGGTAAAGGTGCAGTAAGAGATACCTTAAAGAAGTATTTAAATTAAGATTTTCGATTTTCAACTAAAACGGTACTAGGCTTAACTACCATGCCTAGTACCGTTTTTTGAACGGTGTCAGGCACCGTTCACACATCGTTCACAATTTTGACACCGGTGCCTGACACCGTTTACAATTTGTTCACAGGTGCTAGGCACCTGTTGTTCTCGCAGATGTAGTAGGTGGTTTTGTTGTTTATTGTACGGTAATCAGCTACATATTCTGCGATTTGCTGGAATTCTTCCTGATTTTCTTGTGTTTTTACTAGGACAATCGTGTTGGGATTGTAATTAGCGGCCATATATTCTTTTAATTCTTCGAGCTCGGGGTTTTCAAGAGGGTTTCTCTTAACTGTCTTTTCGGTGGTGGTATTATCGTCTTTGTTGCAGACTATGCAAATGATCTCCTTTGTTGGATATAGTGCATTAAGGAATGCCAGTCCTGCAAAGGAATAGGCAACAGGATAATCTTTGGCTTGCCCGCCTAGGAACCTAAGTTGCTTATGGGCGTATTCTTTGTATTTTGTTTTGCCGGTAATATAAGAAATCTTTTGTAGTACATAAGCTGCAACGGAGTTACCGGATGGTATTGCACCATCATAAGACTCCTTAGGACGATAAATTAATTCTTCAGCTTGGTTTCCAGTTAAGAAGAAACCTTCATTGATATCATCCCAGAAATCAAGAAGCATTTTATCTGTAAATTCAATGGCTTGTTTTAGATAGCTTATATCAAATGTTGCTTCATATACAGACAAAAGGGCATGGCAGAAGAAGGCATAGTCATCTAGGGTACCATTAAAAGCAGCTTCTCCCTCCCTATATCTTACATAAATTTGCTTGTCTTCATCTATTAATTTACTATTAATAAAATCTAAGGCTCGTATTGCTATATCTGCGTATTCTTTGTTTTGCATTACAATTGCGGCCTTGGCATAGGCGGATATCATAAGGCAGTTCCATGATGTTAGGATTTTATCATCTTTGTGCAGGTCATAACGGTTCTGCCTGTAGCGATAGATATAATTACAGAGTCTGGCCACCCTTTCGTTATCAGGGTTTAACTGGCTGGCATGAATACGGTTGGGTATGGAAGAACCTTCGAAGTTCCCCTCCTTTGTGATATCAAAATAATTGCAAAAGAAACCAGCATCATCATTTGGTAGGACACTACGAATATCTTCAGGGGTGAATAAATAGTATTTTCCTTCAACCCCTTCACTGTCGGCATCTTGAGCTGAATAAAAACCTCCCTCTTTATCGGTCATTTCACGACGGACATATTCAAGTATCTGAGTGGCAATTGTTTTGTATAAAGGGTTTTTAGTATACTGATAGGCTTCAGTG
Source organism: Clostridiales bacterium (assembly GCA_012520635.1). Taxonomy (GTDB): domain Bacteria; phylum Bacillota; class Clostridia; order Lachnospirales; family Lachnospiraceae; genus Mobilitalea. Next base: position 27,039 of record JAAYNY010000051.1, read on the forward strand.
TAAGTTGTAGCAAGAAGAGCATTATCATAAAGCATCTTCTCAAAATGAGGTACAAGCCACTTGGCATCCGTAGAGTATCTAGAGAAACCATATCCTATATGGTCATATATACCTCCTTTATACATATTAATTAAGGTGTTTTCCACCATAAATAAAGACTTTTCGTCTGCTTCAAGGCTTGAATATGCCAAAAGAAACATTAGCTTATGTGGGCTGGGAAACTTAGGCGGATTTCCAAAACCACCATAATCATGGTCAAAGTTTTGCTTTAGCTGACTAACGGCTATATTACATAAGTCCTTTGTAACGTCTGCCTTATCTGATCTGCCTTCATATTCCTGTTTCATAATCCGAGTAATATTGTTGCCGGTTTCTATCATTTCATCTTGATTTTGTATCCAACCATAGTGGACTTGAACTAGAAGGTCAATTAAGCCTATCAGTCCATAACCGATATTCTTGGGTAAATAAGTTGCAGCATAAAAAGGTTCCTTATCTGGTGTCATTAGTATGGTAAGAGGCCAACCTCCATGCCCTGTAGTAGCTTGGCAAATGGCCATATATACAGTGTCAATGTCAGGGCGTTCTTCTTTGTCGACCTTAATACTAATAAAATGTTTGTTAAGAATTTCTGCAACCTCATTATTCTCAAAGCTTTCTCTAGACATTACATGACACCAGTGACATGTACTATAGCCAATAGATAAAAATATTGGCTTATTTTCTTCTTTTGCCTTAGCAAATGCTTCCTCACCCCAGGGATACCAATCTACAGGGTTATATTGGTGCTGGAGAAGATAGGGGGATTTTTCGTTTGCTAATTTATTGGGAATTCGTGTTGTTTTGTTACCTTTGTTCGTAACATGTTCGGTTGTATTCATAGAGACACTCCTTATTAGCATATTTGTTTATTCAACTAAACTTATTTTTTTATTATGCCAATAAGAAGTGGATATTATTAGATTGGTTTATTAATAAAAAATGGAGAGAGATTTTTTATCCAAGCCAATTAAAGAGGTAAAATAAATGCTTATTAAAGTAAAGATATTACATTTATATCCTAAGAATATAACTATATAATGGTAAAAGAAAGAGGTAATTGTATGAAAAGTAGAAGAATTTTGCTAGCTTATTGTGTAATCCTTATGATGCTACTGTTAATGGTGGCATGTAATAATAATGAGATTGACACTGTAAGTTCAGATGATGTAACTGGCATATTTGGCAGTTGGTCGTATATACACGATAAAGAGACAAGGATAGCCTTGTTTCGTGAAAATGGTATGGCGGAGTATAAGGGTAAGGACTATTCGTTTGAATGGGATAGTCAGTTTATTATGCTAAAGGATAAAGATGGAGAGACAATACAGTTACGCTATGCATTTCATGATGGGGGAATGTACTTATATAGTAAAGACACATACAGTTTTTGTGGAGAGGGTGATCCGGGTGGTTTGATTGGAGAATGGTCATGCGGAGAAAAAAACTGGTCTTATACCTTTACTGATACAGGGACATTCTTAGAAGATGGTTATTTTCCAGGGTATTATACGGTAGATGATGAGAATTCCACCGTTACCCTTGAATACATTGATCAGTTTGAAGATACAGTCTGTTATTTTCAGCTTGAAGATAACAAGCTACATATTGAATATCCGTGGAGTATGGTTAGAACAGATGCCAAATAATGGTATGAAAATGTAATATGGGCTTAACGGACCTAGGGCAATAAAATGATTGCTATAGTATTCATTATGTCATATTACATTAACATAAATAATAATTATTTTAAGGAGGAGAACAATGAAAAAAGTAATTGCCTTACTGCTTGCAATGGTGATGATGATGTCTCTCGTTGCATGCGGTAAATCTAGTTCTGACGAGACTTCTAAAGACGGAAGTAGCGAGACTATCGACCTTACAATGTGGTGTATAGCTACAGAAAGTGATTCAAATCGCCATGCATATGAAGCTTCCATAGCAGATTTTAAGGCGGCTCATCCAGAAATCAACTTAACTTGGGAAGCTACTCAGAATCAGGAATACAAGACAAAGATTAAAGCTGCTGTAGCAGCAAATGAAATGCCTGACATATTCTTCACATGGAGTTGTGCTTTCCTTGGGGAGTTTGTTGATGCAGGTCGTGTTTATTGTGTAGATGATGTCTATGCTCAGTATGCATCTGAACTGCCTGAAGTAATGATGGGTAACGTTAAGTTTGATGGCAAATATTATGGGGTACCAACAACTTTGAATATTGTTGGTATGTTCTCTAACATGGAGCTTCTCAAGGAAGTTGGCTATGATGAAGTTCCTGCTACATACGAAGAACTAATTGAATGTTGTGATGCCCTTGTTGCACAAGGAATTATTCCTTTTGGTTGCTCTGGTAAAGAGACCTGGTGTGTTACTGAGTATCTTGAGTCAATTATAGAAAAGACTGCAGGTGCTTCAGTACTTAATGATATTTTTGCAGGCAATGCTTCATGGGATAACGATGATGTAGCCAAAGCAGTTGGTATCTTCCAGGAGATGATTGATAAGAATTACTTCGATCCAGAAGGTATTGCTCTTTCTAATGACGAGGTTAAGGCTAACTTTATAGCAGGAAAATATGCATTCTATATGAATGGTACATGGAACTGTGCGGACTTTGATAAGGCTGGACTATCTGATAAGATCCAGGTTGCTGAGTTCCCAGTTATTGATTCTTCAAAATCTAAGTTGGGAGAATTGATTGGTGGACCATCAGATACACTTGCTGTTGCTGCTAGTTCTAAGAATGCTAAGGTTGCTGCAGAGAGTGCATTTGAAATTGCTAAGGGAATTTGTCGCTATGGTTACCTTGATGGTAATGGACTTCCAGCATGGACACCTGATTATGATTATTCGTCCATTAACTCTTTAACACAGTCCGTAGCAGATATTGTAGCTAATTCAAGTCAGATGGTTCTATTTGGTGATACGGCAATGGCTGCTGATAACGCTAATATTTATCTTGACTATGTTAGTCAGATTTATTCTTCTGTTATTAATGGTCAGGAGTTTGTTGACGGTCTTACTAAGGATATCAAATAATTACGATCTACATGATTATTAAAAAATACGAATGAGAGCCGTTAAGTCATTAGGTTCTGTTTCGATTAAAGAAGCGGTTCCCCGACGATTGTCTAGACTAAAGTCATCTGGGAACCGCTTATTTTATAGAAGGGATTAAGATGAAAAAACTATATAGTAATAAACTAACAATTATTCTGTTTATCCTCCCTGCCTTGCTTCTTTTTGCCCTTATACTTTTTGCACCTATATTTGTATCAGGTTATTACAGCCTTTTTGATTGGAATGGCTTTGGTAAAATGAATTTCATTGGAATAGAAAACTATAAAGAGTTATTTACTAGTAACTCAATAGGCTTTTTAAAGGCTCTGGGCAATGCCTTGCTTTTGGCACTGCTTTCTGTAGGGGTTCAGTTGCCTCTTGCACTGGGTCTCGCTCTTCTTCTTGGCAAGGGAAGAAAAGGTGAAAGGGCTTTCCTTTCAATATATTTTGTTCCAGTTCTAATTTCGACTGTTGTTATCGGTCAGCTCTGGCTTAAGATTTATAATTCATCCTATGGCATACTTAATGCCTTCCTAAGATCCATTGGTTTGGATAATCTGACAAGGATTTGGTTGGATAGAGATACTGCACTGGGTGCCACCTTTGTACCTATTTTATGGCAGTATGTCGGTTATCATATGCTACTAATGTATGCAGGTATCAAAAGTGTCCCTGTGCAGTATCGTGAGGCTGCTATGATTGATGGAGCAAAAGAGGGACAGATAAACCGTTATATTATTCTACCCTGCATAAAGCCTATACTGAAGATAAGTACTATATTCGCTGTTACAGGCTCCCTTAAATCCTTTGATTTGATTTATGTATTGACAAATGGCGGCCCATTACACGCAACGGAGGTACCCAGTACACTTATGATTAGTATGCTTTTCCTCCGTAATAGATATGGTATGGGTAGTACGATTGCTTTCCTTCTCATCATTTTGTGCTTTGCCTTTGCCTTGATTATTGGTCGTATGTTTAAGGATAAGGAGGAGGATTAAATGGTGAAACTCAATGATATATTTGTGAATCGCAATAAGAAATCTGGAAACCTGGTTAAGTCCAAGGGCAAAGAGGTGTGGGTATACATATTATTTGGTATATGGGCTCTTATAAATCTCTTCCCCATCTACTGGATGTTCACCTTCTCCCTTAAAAGCAACGGGGAAATATTTGGAGAAAATGTTGCTGGCCTTCCAAGGGAATGGCTGTGGTCAAATTATAAAAGGGCAATGGCCGTGGGGAATATAGGGAGATATTTTGCAAACAGTGTCTTTATTGCCATTGTAACCATTGTTATAGTTATGCTTGTTTCACTTATGGCCACCTTTGCTCTTACAAGATTTATTTGGAAGGGAAGGAAGCAAATGAACAAGTTTTTTATGCTTGGTTTGACGATCCCTATTCATGCCTCAATCGTGCCTATCTATGTCATTCTTTCAAAGCTGAGTTTGCTTAATACTTACTCTGCTCTTATTATTCCCTACTCTGCCTTTTCATTGGCCATGGGAATACTGGTTTGTACAGGTTTTATGCAAGATTTGCCTATGGAACTTGATGAAGCGGCCTGTATTGATGGTTGCGGTGCATGGGGGATTTTCTTCAGAATAATAGTACCCTTGATGAAGCCAGCTGTGGCAACAGTGTCAATTTACACCTTCCTACAATGTTGGAATGAGCTGATGTTTTCGACTATATTTATTAGTGATTCTACACACAAAACACTGCCTGTGGGCGTACAGGCACTTTCTGGACAGTATATGACGGAATGGGGACCTATTGGTGCAGCTCTAGTTATTGCAACCTTCCCCACTCTTATATTTTACGCTTTCTTTAGTAAAAGGATACAAGAGAGCTTCATTACAGGGGCAATCAAGGGTTAGTAATAAGCTAATATTTTATTCTAGATGGGTTTCTGACTTTGTTTAAGTAGTTTTATATAACATAGTTAGAGACCCTTTGTACTTTGTGAAGTATTCTGTCTGTTCCATATAATTTTTAATGTATTCATAATAAGAGCTTGTCATAATGTGGTAATATATGGTAAGTTTATATAGGAAACAGGTAAAATAAGTATTTTAACAAAAGATGTGATTGGGGTATAGAAATGCAGGGTAGGGGATTAAATCGTGATATTAAGATGTCATTGCAACAAACGACTCTCTTATTGCTTATAATTTTATTGTTGTTTTTTTGTATGACCTTTATGATAACAACCTCTATGATAAGTAATAGAACTGAAGATGATTTTCAAATTAGAACATCGGAAACAGCCACCAACAATGTGGTATCTGCAGTGGAAGCAAGTTTGGTAAATTACAATTATTTATCCCGTCTGATTATGATTAATGATAGAGTTGTAAGCTATCTAAAAGCTGAGGAAATAGATAAAGATAGGGAGTATGAGGCTCGAAGTGGTATATATGAAATACAAAGTCTGTATAGTAATATTGATTCGGTATATATCTTTCGAAACGATGGCGAGTATGTTAGTACAGGACGGGGTGAATATTTTATATCTCTAAACAGGTCGGAGTATAATAATATCTTGGATGCATGTGGTGCCACGGTTATTTCAATTAATGGTAATGGATCAATTAGAAAAAGTAATGATAAACCCTTGCTGACTATATCTCGTGCAATATACGATATTAATTCAATAAATCTAATTGGTATACTTGTTATGAACATATCAAATGATGTGTTTAATGATACATTTACCCTTCAGAATACCAGTGGTATGTGTATACTTGATAATAATGGTACATTTCTATGTGGAAATGAAGAAATTGCTTCATTGTATGATAGTGACTACAATAGCGATAATATTGTTTATAAGAGTATTAGAATCCACGGGGAGAGGAAGATACTGATTGGCAGATTGGCGGTTAAGCCATTGGTGGTTTTGTGTGTAAGTGGTCAGGGGCTTGAGGCTCCTCCGCGGGATACAATATACCCACTAATCTTGCCTTTGACAGCATTTATTCTGTCCGGCATTATTTGTGCTTGGTATATTACAGTTAATATTACCAGGCCCATCAGAAATCTAAGTGAAGCAATGGAAGGTACTAGGTCATCGGGATGGCTTGAGAAGATTGATGCAAAAATGCCAAACAATGAAATTGGAAGGTTGGCACAAAGCTACGATAGCTTGATAGAATATCTTAATGAGTTGTTTAACTGCCTGATAGAGGATGAAAAGAATGTTCGAAAGGCAGAGATGCGTGTGCTACACGAGCAGATAAAACCACACTTTCTGTATAACACATTAGAAACTATCAGTTATATGGCGGTAGAGGAGAATGCAATGAAAGTGTATGATGCACTGGAGACACTGGGAAGTTTTTATCGCAAGTTTCTTAGTAAAGGAGAACGGGAAATCTCCCTAAAACGTGAGCTAGAAATAACCCAAGATTATCTCTCCTTGCAAAAACTACGGTACAAAGATATATTTGAGGATCAATATATAATTGATGATGCTAGCCTGGGTTATATGGTACCTAAGCTACTTCTCCAACCACTTGTGGAAAACTGTATATACCATGGAGTTCGTCCTAAGGGAGAAAAATGTATTATTCGTATCGCTACTCGCATGGAAGAGGATGGTATACACATAATGGTATATGATTCTGGAGTTGGCATGAGTAGGGAGCAAATTAAGAAGGTGCTAGAGGAAAGTGTAGAAGATGATAAAAAGATACTGTCCGGGTTCGGTCTGTGTGGTACTATCAGTCGGATACGCTATTACTGTAACTGTGATAAAGTAGTAGAGATAGACAGTGAGCCTGGTGAATATACAGAAGTTAAGATATTCATACCCAAGATGAGAAAGACCAAAGTGAAGGGGGAAGAATAATGTATCGGGTAATGATTATTGACGATGAAATATCTGCTCGTAAGTTGTTGCAGACATCCATAGATTGGAGATCTCTTAATATGGAGTTGGTTGGTGAAGCGGCCAGTGGTATAGAAGCTATTAATATCATTGATGAGCTACAGCCAGACATTGTTTTTGTTGATATATCTATGCCCTTTATGAATGGAATAGAATTCGTAGAGGTTGCATCTAAGCGGTATAAAGATTTAGTTATTATTATTCTTACAGGATTTGATGATTTTTAGTATGCCCGTAGATGTGTTAGTCTGCCAGTGGTAGAGTATTTGCTTAAACCCATTGTTAGACAAGAGCTGACAGAGGTATTAACACAAATAAAGGAGAAATTGGATAAGCATAATATATATGAGCAGGAGACAGGAAGGGATATTACTCCGTCCGCCATTGAAAAAATAATGAGGTATTTAAGTGATAACTTTACAGATTCCAACATAAACCTAGCCTCAGTGGCACAGTATTTTGGGTTTAATTCCAGCTATCTTAGTCGTAAATTTAAGCAAGATACAGGAATGAGTTTTATAGAGTTTCTTAACAAATGCCGGATGGAGCGGGCAACTGAGCTAGCCAGAGCAGGTAAGAAGATGTTCTATACCGCCAAGGAAGTTGGAATTCCGGATCCTAATTACTTTGGACGTTGCTTTAAAAAATATTTTGGTATTAGCTATTCGGAATATGTCAGCTCTCATAAATTATCCTAAACTAAAGAATTGCATATGGAATTATTAAATAATATTTTCCCATTATATGTATTACATTATCATTTTATTTCATATAATTTAGCAAAAGCTTAAAGAGGCAAGATATGATTATTCATGTAGTAAGGCCAGGGGAAACCATTGATTCTATTGCAGAGGACTATGGTATATCTGCAAAAAGGCTGGCTATAGAGAACGGGATTAGTAGCCCTGTAAATTTGGCTGTTGGGGAAAGTATAGTTATCTTGATACCAGAAATAACATATATTGTTCAGGATGGTGACACCTTAAGTAGCATAGCAAGAAGCTTTAATATATCCATAATGGAACTTTTAAGAAATAATCCTTATTTGTCAGAAAGTCAGTACATATATCCAGGTGAGGAACTTGTTATCAAATATAGTGGTGATAAAATTGAGCTAATATCTACAAATGGCTATGTATATCCTTTTGTAGATCATAATGTACTTAAAAAGACATTGCCTTTTTTAACTTATTTATCAATATATGCCCACTACTATACAGATAATGGTGAGGTTCTTAGTGTTAATGATGAGGAGCTTATTGGTATTGCCAGAGATTACGGTGTAGCTCCAATAATGATATTAGTGGGATTGGCTACTAGTTCAGCTGAGGAGATTGAAATTATCAACAATTTATTAAGAGATCAAGAATTGCAGGATAAATTTATTAATAACCTAATTAGTGTATTAGAAGGCAAGGATTATTATGGAGTTAATTTTACAACTCCTTATATATTGCCTGATGATCGTCATTTGTATGTGGAGTTTATAAGAAAGTTATCAACTAGACTTAAAGATTCAGGGTATAGAGTATTCCTCACCTTGACCCTTAGTTCATTTGATTTGTTAACCAATGTGAATTATGGTGATTTACAATATGATATCTTAGGGGAACTTGTGGATAATGTGTCCATAATTACATATGAATGGGGATTTTTATATGGATTACCTCCTTCTATTGTCTCTTTTGCTACCTTACATAATATAATAATGTATGTTTTAGGTTTGATAGATCCTGACAAGATATTATTTGGATATTCCACTATTGGCTACGTATGGCAACTTCCGTACATAGATGGTATCACAGTAGCTCAAGCAATCTCTTTTAATTCTGCAACCGACCTAGCTAGGGAATTCAGGGCGGAAATATTCTATGATGATATAACAAAGGCTTCGTATTTTCAATATTATTCTGATGTTGAATATGTTGTTAGATTTAGGGATGCAAGAGGAATAGATGACATATTAGATTTGGTTCCAACCTACGGTGTAGACGGTGTATCCATATGGAATGTCATGTATTTCTTTGATCAAATGTGGTTGGTAATTAACTCTAAATATGAGATAAAGAAGGTAATACCATTAAGTTCTCTAGATTGTAAAGAATAATTATATAATAATATTATAAACATCTTTCATATAATAAATTAAAGCCATGAAGAGGTGAAATATGATAATTCATATTGTTGGTCAAGGGGAGACTATATATTCAATTGCAAGTGAATATGGTAAGTCAGCGGATAGATTAGCACTAGAGAATGGTATTACTACTGCGGATAATTTGGCAATTGGTGAAGCCATGGTGATTCTATATCCTAAGATAGAATATACAGTTCAAGTTGGTGATACATTAGGAAGCATAGCAAGGAAATATAATACAACAATAATGGAAATACTCAGAAATAATCCATATCTATCAGATAGGGAGTACATATATCCAGGAGAGCTTATTGTTATTGAATACGAGGGGCAAAAAATCAGAGCAATGTCCGTTACTGGTTATGTATATCCATTTGTTAATTTGAAAGTCCTTAGAAAAACACTTCCATTCTTAACCTATCTTTCTGTATATAGTCATTACTATAATGAAAAGGGAGAAATTCTTCATGTGGATGATTCTAAGCTGATTCAAAAGGCCATTAGGTATGGTGTGGCTCCTATTATGGTTCTAAATGAGATGTCAGCTAGCCCAGAAGAAGTGAGGGGGATAACTCATACTATATTAAATAACCAAGCTCTACAAAATGATTTGATTAATAATCTGATTAATACATTAGATAGAAGTGGATATTATGGAGTTGATTTTATATCTCCTTATATTTTACCGGCAGATCGTCCCCTATATGTGGAATTTATAGAAAGGCTTTCTAGTCGCTTACATCTAGAAGGATATAAAGTTTTTTTGTCTATGACAATATGTATTTTTGAAATGGTAGCTAATATTGTATATGAGGACTTGCAGTTGGAGAGACTAGGACAATGTGTTGATAAGGTTATGTTTATATCTTATGAAGGTGGATATGCATTTGGAATTTCTCAGGGACTTATAGCTTATGATACATCCAATAATAGACTGAATTATGTAACTGGTAAGATAAATCCTGAAAAGACAATGTTTGGGATTTCAACTATAGGCTACGATTGGAAGCTTCCTTATATAGGAGGCGTTTCAAAAGGGCAAGCCATCAGCTATAATTCTGCTATTGAACTTGCAAGGGAGTTTAATGCAGAAATTAAATTTGATGATGTAACAAAGTTTTCCTACTTTCAATATGCCACCAATTATGATTATGTTGTAAGGTTCAAAGATGCTAGAGGAATAGATGCATTTGTAGGACTGGTTCCTATACATGGTATTAATGGTGTAGGCTTATGGAATATCATGTATTTTATGGCCCCCATGTGGTTGGTGATAAATTCACAATATGAAATTGAGAAGGTTCTCCCAATAAGGATATAATATAAAGCATTGATTCTCCTTTAAAATTATTATTTAAATGTGATAACATCACAGAAGTATTTGGCGTATGGTGATATAGTGGGCTTACATTTAATTAATAATAATAAGGAGGAATAAATATGGCATCAATTAAAATAACAAAAAATAATTTTGATAAAGAAGTATTACAATCTAAGGAACCGGTATTATTAGATTTTTGGGCATCTTGGTGTGGCCCTTGTCGAATGGTATCCCCTACAATAGAGGAAATAGCAAAGGAAAATAAAGATATTAAGGTTGGAAAGATTAATGTGGATGAAGAAAGTGAATTAGCTGCTAAGTACAGTGTTATGAGTATTCCCACATTAATGGTTTTGAAGGATGGAAAGGTATCTGCACAAACTGTAGGTGTTCGCCCTAAGAATGATATTTTAAAAATGTTACAGGTCTAAACATACAAAATAATAAGTGTCAGCTGGTATATTTAGGGTTTGTATGTTATACTAAATAGGTAAAATTGTAGATAAAATATTGTTTTCCCGAAAGGAGAGAAGGCTTTGCACAAAGAACCAAAGTTTTTTAGATGTAAACATTGCGGTAATATTGTAGAGAAGCTTTATGATTCAGGAGTATCTGTTGTATGTTGTAACGAGGATATGGAAGAGTTAGTTGCAAATACAGTAGATGCAGCACAAGAAAAACATGTTCCTAGTGTATCCATAGTTGATAATATGGTTCAAGTACAAGTAGGAGATGTAATTCATCCTATGGAAGAAAAACACTATATTATGTGGATTTATCTTCACACTAAGAATGGCGGTCAGAGAGTAGACTTATTACCTGGAGAGGAACCTAAGGCAGTGTTTGCACTAGGTGATGATGAAGTTATAGCCGTATACGAATATTGTAATCTACATGGCTTATGGAAAAAAGAAATATCTAAATAAACTGATTACACACTAAGAAATCAAAACACATGCTAGGAAAAGTAATTCCTGCATGTGTTTTTTTATGTGGATTTTATTGGGTTGGTAACGTATAATGATAGAGAAGTCCAAAATTTGCAAGTTAAAATGAAAGGCATGATTGTTTAATGAGTAAAAATCAAGAGTATTATCAGGAAGTTTTGAGTTTTTGGAAGGATTTAACACAGGATCAAAAGGCTCTTATAAATCAGTCTATTACCAAAAAACATTTTAACAAAGGCGAAGCAATGCACAGTGGTTCTAGTAATTGTTCTGGTCTATTTCTCATTGAAAGTGGGCAAGTTAGAGCCTATATAATATCGGAGAATGGGAAAGAGATAACTCTCTATCGATTATTTGATAGAGATGTCTGCTTATTTACTGCCTCTTGCATTATGAATAACATAAATTTTGAAATATTTATTGAAACAGAAAAGGAAACCAGTGCCTATCTAATACCTACCAGTATATATGATAAGGTATCTAAGGAATCTATGGCAGTTCAATCTTTTACCAATGAACTTATGGCATCAAGATTCTCAGATGTTATGTGGATTATGGAGCAAGCTTTATTTATGACCTTGGATAAAAGGCTGGCAATATTTCTAGTGGAACAATCTAATATTGACCAGTCTGACAGTGTTATGATTACCCATGAGAAGATAGCAAATCACTTGGGAACAGCCAGGGAAGTTGTATCTCGTATGTTGAAGTATTTTCAGGATGAGGGAATCCTTACTCTTAATAGAGGAACTATACATATAATAGATAGAAAGAAGCTAGAGAAGTTATCTATGCAATAAATATAACAATACGAAGGAGGTAATTTAATGCAATTGACTTTTTTAGGGGCTACCCATGAAGTAACAGGCAGCTGTTTTTACCTGCAAGCTTGCGGAAAGAACATTCTGATAGACTGTGGTATGGAACAGGGAGTAGATTCTTTTGAGAATCAAGAAATCCCTATTCCGGCAGCAGATGTGGACGCTGTGCTTTTAACTCATGCTCATATTGACCATTCCGGCAAGTTGCCTATGCTATATAGCAATGGGTTTAGGGGAGAAATTCATGCTACTGGTGCAACCAACGCTTTATGTGATATTATGCTACGGGATAGTGCACATATCCAAATACAAGAAGCAGAATGGCGCAACAGAAAGGGAAGAAGATCTGGTGAGAAGGCTTATGTACCAATCTTTGATATGGAAGATGCATTAGCCACTATTCGTATGTTTAGATCCCATGATTATAATGAAAAGTTTAAATTATATGATGGGATAGAGGTTAGATTTACTGATGTGGGACATTTACTGGGATCAGCCAGTATAGAGGTATGGGTTACTGAAGAAGGTGTAAGCAAGAAAATAGTCTTTTCTGGTGATATAGGTAATCTTAATCAACCTTTGATTAAGAATCCCCAATATATCAAAGAAGCGGACTATGTTGTAATGGAATCTACTTACGGTGATAGAAATCATGAAACACCCCCTGACTACCTCAGTGAATTAACCCCTATTATACAAGAAACCCTTGATAGAGGAGGTAACCTTGTTATACCATCCTTCGCAGTGGGGCGGACTCAGGTTCTATTATATTTTATTAGAAAGATAAAAGAAGATAGACTAATAAAAGGCCATGATAACTTTAAAGTATATATAGATAGTCCAATGGCCATTGAGGCTACTAATATTTTTGAAAAAAACATAGAAGGGTATTTTGATGATGAAGCTATGGCCTTGATAAGAGCCGGAATTAATCCTATTAGTTTTCCTGGTTTAACCACAGCCATTACAGCGGATGAATCTAAGGCAATTAATTTTAATGATGAGCCAAAGATTATTATATCTGCATCTGGAATGTGTGATGCTGGTAGAATTCGTCATCATCTTAAGCATAATCTTTGGAGGGAAGATAGTACAATTCTTTTTGTAGGTCATCAATCCGAAGGAAGTTTGGGAAAAAGAATTCTTGATGGTGCATCTGAAATAAAGCTATTTAGTGAGACAATAGCAGTAAAAGCTAACATCCGTCGTCTTGGTGGTGTAAGTGGTCATGCTGACAGAGATGGATTACTTAAGTGGCTTGGATCCTATGAAAAGAAACCTGAAAGAGTATTTGTGGTTCATGGTGACCATGAGGTGTGTAAAATGTTCACCCAATACCTTGGAGATGAACTTTCCTATAATGCATATGCTCCATATAGTGGTACTGTAGTTGATTTGGCCACAAATGAAATTATAGTTGAAGGAAAGCCAATACCAGTAGAGAAGAAAAAAGATAAAAAGGTGACGACAGCCTTTGAAAGATTGGTTAATGCTGGTAAGAGGCTTGTTTCAGTTATTCAAAAAAATAAAGGCGGTACCAATAAAGATCTAAGCAAATTTGCCAACCAAATCAATTCTCTTTGTGATAAGTGGGATAGATAAACTGAGAATCAAAAATTTGTTCTTGATCTTAGATGCAAGAAAATGAATTTAAGACAGAAAAACATCGAATGTACGTTTACATATTCCCTTCTTTGTGTTAATATATTTTCATAACATTAAGGAGGGTTATTTGTGGATTATATAATTGATAAGGAAAAAGTTCATAAAATTATGAGGTCTAATGGTATCTCTACCCAACAAGAACTAGCTAATATGATTGGGATAACTAAGAATCAATTATCAGTTGTGTTATCATCAAAAACAGTACCATTTAAAAGCTCATATTTAAAGCTTTGTTCTGTTTTAGATGTATCCCCCTTTGAGATTATTAGTTTGAATAATAATGATGAAGATAAAAAAGATAATAGTGACTCTGTTAATAATCAATTAGAGGAGCAATATATAGATGTATCAACAGTAGTTCCTAAGAGGACTTATAATGCAGTAGAACTATTTGCTGGAGCAGGAGGATTAGCTCTTGGTTTTGAGCAGGCCGGGTTTAAAGAGCATGCTTTAGTAGAAATTGATAAATATGCTGCAGAAACCCTTAGAATCAACAGACCTAAGTGGAATGTAATTGAAGATGATATAATAAAGGTTGCAGATGAAGGAATTAGCAAATATATACCAAGTGGGCTAGAAATAGATTTGGTTTCAGGAGGATATCCATGTCAAGCATTTAGCTATGCAGGTAATAAATTGGGACTTGATGATGTTCGTGGAACTATGTTTTATTACTTTGCACAGATAGTTGATGAGCTTAAACCAAAGATGTTCTTAGCTGAGAATGTAAGGGGGTTAATATCCCATGATGGAGGAAAGACCCTTAAAACCATGGTAAATATATTTGAGAGTCTTGGATATAATGTAACTTGGCATCTGCTAAAGTCTAATGATTATAATGTTGCTCAAAAGAGACAAAGAGTAATTATAGTAGGTATTAATGAAAAATATGATCTTAGATACATATTACCAAAACCTTATGAATATAAACCAGTACTTCGAGATGCTTTAAAGGATGTTCCAGACTCCATTGGAGAACAATATCCACTTAAGAAAAAGAAAGTATTGGACTTGGTACCTCCTGGAGGATACTGGAGGGACTTACCTGAAGAAATTGCAAAAGAGTATATGGGAAAAAGCTATTACTCAGGTGGTGGTCGTACTGGTATGGCTCGCAGGATATCTTGGGATGAGCCCTGTTTAACTTTAACATGCAGCCCGGCTCAAAAGCAAACAGAAAGATGCCATCCTGATGAAACAAGGCCATTCACTGTAAGGGAATATGCAAGAATACAAAGCTTCCCAGATGATTGGCAGTTCTCAGGTGCAATGGGACAACAATACAAGCAGATAGGTAATGCTGTGCCTGTAGAGATGGCAAAGGCTATTGGTTTATCAATAATACATACTTTAAATCAAATGGAGGATTAGGGTTTTCTAATCCTCCAAAGCATTTTCTATTTCTATAGCTAATTCATCTATAACTTTCTCGATTAAGGCACTGCCATCAAATTCTGAAGCCACATCAGCCATGGCATTTGTTATAATACTATAAAAATTCTCTTCACCAGTTAACCTATGCCAAAATTCTTTTCCGATGTAGACAGGATAATTTTTCTGTATGTTTTTATAATGGCTACTTAATTCATTAGGTTCTCCATAAAAAACGCCCACAATTAAATCATTTAATCCTATGCTTAGATTATTAGTCCTGGCCAGATTTTTAATTGACCTAAAATGATCATCAATTGTTTTGACATCATCCTTATTAATTGTATTAGGTCCTGCTTTGATTTGGCAGTATTTACGTCTGCCATCAATTGTATCTATAAACTCTATGTCTATACCGCTTGTAGTTGATGCATAGCCTTCAAGGATAGTACTACAAAACTTCTGTAGTTTATTTCCAAATGTTGTATTGATTGAAGAACCTAATACTCGTGGATATACTAAAGCCTGGGCAATGCTTTTAGCAGATGCATTACCAGTAAGAAAGTTTGCCTTATATTTATCCAAAAAGGGATTTAAATTAAAGCTGCTTAACTTCAATTTCTTGGTATTTTGAATATGGCTTTCGGCTATTTCTTCTCTAAAAAAGGTTTTGGCTCTCTCTATAATTTGCTCTTTTAGATTTTTAGGTTCGCTGTTATTTATATATGATTCTATTGGTGTTATTTTATCCATGATCTTATCCTTTTATTTTTGTTAAATTATATCATAATACCATATTCAATACAATCATGTGGTAAGGTTAAGCCAGATGCTATATAATTGTATAAGAGGTATATGATAATCAATTATAATATTAATAGTATCTTATTAAAAGGAGTCTTGCCATGGGATGTTTAGGAAATGTTATTTGGTTTATATGTGGAGGATTTGTTAGCGGATTAAGTTGGTTACTTGCAGGGATTTTGTGGAGTATTACTATTATTGGTATACCAGTTGGAAGGCAGTGTTTTAAGTTGGCAAGCCTATCCTTCTTTCCTTTTGGAAAAGAAGTTGTATATGGAGGAGGGGCAGGCTCCTTGTTCTTAAATATCATTTGGTTACTAATAACTGGAATACCACTTGCCATTGAATCAGCTGTCTTTGGTGTTTTGCTTTGTATTACAATAGTGGGGATACCATTTGGATTACAGCATTTTAAGATTGCTAAATTGGCTTTAATGCCTTTTGGTGCACATATAAGATAATGATATTAAATGAATAAGCCTTCTATATATTGCAAATATTATTGTTGAAAAGTAAATATTTGCATTATTATATTAGGAGGGTTTATATGCCTGAGATAGGAAATATATTCGTGTGGTTGATACTTGGAGGGATTTCCGGCTGGATTGCAAGTAAGATTATGAAAAAAGATGAAGAAATGGGTATGGGAATGAATATTCTGGTTGGCATCATCGGTGCATTTATTGGTGGATGGCTAGCAGGAGTATTCGGTCTAGGTCCTGCAACTGGTTTAAATCTATGGAGTTTTTTGATATCTACTCTAGGATCGGTTGTATTGCTATCAATTATAGGTTTATTTAAAAGAAAACTTTAAACATGTTTTTTGGTAATAAATAGAGCATATCATATTAGTATGATATGCTTTATCTATAATGTAAATCCAACTAGCAATTGTGTGATAATTTAACTTGTTTTTTGGGAAGTTTTAGTTTAATATATAGATACAAATGAAAAGTCATATGTTTTTCTACATTTCAACTACAAATCTCTTATTACTACACATGTTAATAGTCTTCAAAATTCTGACTAGTTTACCCGAGATGGATTAGGATAAATTTTATATTTGTAATGTTGATGAAAATAAATACATGTTCATTATATATTACTATTTAATTAATCTTATATGAAAGGGGTAAAGTGATGGAAACAAGATCGATTAAAATTCATGCACCGACTAACAAAAAGATAGCAATTAAGGTTATACCGGGACATTTTGCCACAAACAACTCTCACATAAACCTTTATATTGACCTGACTACTACACAGACCCGTCATAGTGAAGCTATGGAATGTGCCCGTGTAATGGCTATGCAGTATATGAATACTGTAGTTGTTGATACTATAGTTTGTCTGGATAATTGTGATGTAATAGGAGCATTCATGGCTCAGGAGTTAAGTAATGCTGGAATCCGCTCTATGAACGCCCATCAGACAATGTATATTGTCTCACCAGAATTTAACACCAATGGTCAGATGATTTTTAGGGACTGTAACCAACCAGCTATATTTAATAAGAAGGTACTTCTTCTGGTTGCCTCTGTAACAACTGGAGATACAGTTAAAAGAAGCATTGACTGTATCAAATACTACGGTGGTGACATAAGTGGTATAAGTGCTATATTCTCTGCTGTTAATCAGGTGGAAGGATATAAGGTGAATTCCATATATGGCAAAAAGGATCTTCCTGATTATAAAATATATGATATTAATGAATGTCCTCTTTGTAAGTCCAGTCATAGACTTGAGGCCATAGTAAATGGTTATGGATATATGAAGATATAAAATAAAAGCAAAAGGCTATATAGAGGAACGGGCGGTTGAAATCGCTAATTATATTATTGAGAATAATGCAATTGTGAGGCAGACCGCTAAACAGTTCGGCATATGAAAGTCGACGGTACGTACAGTTGTACCAATCGGTGTAGGTTAAAATGGATAATAGAATATAACTAAAAACACTTATAAATCAAGGCTTATTTTGAAAAAAGATATACCAGATAGCAATATGACGATACGCTTATATCTAGCGTATCGTCATATTTTAATTTTTTGGTGCAAGATATAGTTTGGGTGCCTGGTATCGACCGGCTAATATATCATCATTAATAACTTCATCTAGTACCTATTAGTTAAGCACAGGGTTAACCTTTTATAAGAAACTATTCATATAAATAATCATGTAAATCGTATTCTATTTCAGATCCTTCTAAACGCCACTTAATAAATTGATTGTTAACCTTATGGCTACGATACCTATAAAGCAAATCATTATTATTGCCCTTATCTCTAAAATCAATTCCAAGAAAATAGAATTCACCATTAGCATTTTTATTATGCCTTTGCTCAAAATAGTTATAAATTGTTTCATCTGAAAGTGCAAGCATTATTTCAATCAATATTGGCTCCACTTCACCATAACGATAGTTTTTGGATTTTAAATAAACATCCAAATAGCAATGAGGGTCAATGTCAGTTACGGTTATATTACTTATATAGCTATACTTTTCCTTTAAACCATTTTTAAAGTCAAAGAATATTTTATTATTTACTCTATATCTAATCATCAATATACTAATAATAACAAGTGAAAAAGCCAATATATATCTCCACTTTAATCGTTTCTTTGCTATAAGATAAGCAAGGATAAATAAGCATGTGAAAAAAATCATTAAAACCAGAATAATCTTCCGCAGTATGATATTATTCATGACTTTTCAATAAAGTAAGCACTCATATACAGATTCCCCATCTATAAAGTCATCGAGATCTAGATAGGAATAACCACCCCATGTTGATACTTTTACTTTAACTGTATCTTGAATTTTATCTACTTTTAGTTCAGTTATAACTACCCAGTGAGTTGCAAATGAACTTTGGGTCCAACTAAAATAAATACAATATTTAACTTTATTCTTTGTTATAGTACTTTATTAGGAATGTTTTGTCAATGGCGGTCTTTTGCGCACAGTTTTAAAAGGTGAATCTATTTATAACTGCCCAATTATCCACCGCTTACCATCTTAATCTGTTCTTTTTCCACATCCGATTTCAATAATAATCTGGCTTTTCTATTTTTGTGTGCATTTGTGAATAATTTAGTTGAATTTGCCCCCTTGCAAGTATGTTTACTATTGTTTTACTACACTTACCAAAGCTGTTTTACCTATCTGTGTCATATCAGATCTTTGATTTTTCACTTTTCCAAGCTTTCAATGTACTACCACCAATTTTCCCTGCATACAATGTAACAACAACGATATTAAGGGGGAATGCGTTCCGCCTGCCAGGCAGGGACGCAGACACTATGAAAGGCTATATAGAGGAACGGGCGGTTGAAATCGCTAATTATATTATTGAGAATAATGCAACTGTGAGGCAGACCGCTAAACAGTTCGGCATATCAAAGTCGACGGTACATAAGGATGTAACGGAACGCCTATCCCAGATAAATCCTTCCCTTGCTAGTAGGGCAAGAGTTGTCTTAGACCTCAATAAGTCGGAGCGCCATATTAGAGGTGGTATGGCAACCAAAGAAAAATATATGCAAAAGACAAAAAATAATTAGAAAATAAAATTTCACCATAAAAGGTATCTTTGTATGATATTTCACATAAGATACCTTTTTTCATGGAATAAAGTGGCTGTTGACCTCAATAGAAAAGAAAAATTATAATAATTGTAAAGAGTATCTTAAAGAGTATCTTTTGATACATTTTTTTTAAATAAGGTGTTCAAAAAATTTAGAATATGTTATAATAACATAGTGTGCCCAAATGGCAGCACATTGTAGAATATTTAACACAAAACTAGAGAAAGAAAGAAGGATAAGGATAATGGCTAGATTAACATTTATGGGTGGCATCCATACATATGATGGCAAGGAATTGTCAATGGATAAGCCCACAACTGTTCTTTTACCAAAAGGCGATATGGTATTTCCCCTAACCCAGCATTTTGGTGCTGCGGCTAAACCTCTGGTATCTAAGGGAGATGAAGTATTAGTAGGCCAAAAGATTGGTGAGGCAGATGGTTTGATTTCATCAAATATTATTAGCTCTGTATCCGGAACCGTCAAATCCATAGAGAAGAGGCTGACAACAGCCGGTAAAATGATAGATTCTATTATTATTACCAACGATAATGAATATAAAAAAATTGATGGGTTTGGACAGGACAGGGATTACACGAAAATGTCAGAGGCTGATATAAGGAAGGCTGTTAAAGAGGCAGGTATTGTTGGTCTTGGTGGAGCTGGTTTCCCCACACATGTAAAACTCACACCAAAGGATTCCACTAAGATTGATTATGTAATTGTCAATGGAGCAGAATGTGAACCCTATCTAACATCAGATTATAGACTTATGTTAGAAGAAGCAGATAAAATAGTTGAAGGGTTAAAAATCGTACTTCGCCTCTTTCCCAATGCTAAAGGCATTATTGCTATAGAGGATAATAAACCAGAGGCAATTAAGAAAATTAAAGAATTAGCAGCAAATGAAAGTAATGTGGAGGTAGTTTCTGTTAAGACTAAGTATCCACAAGGTGGAGAGCGTCAGCTGGTTTATGCAACTACAGGGAGAAAACTTAACTCAAGGAAACTTCCTTCTGATGTAGGTTGTGTAGTGAACAATGTAGGAACTGTGGCAGCTATCTATATGGCTGTTGCAAAAAACACACCTTTAACTCATAGAATTATAACTATATCTGGAGATGCTATATCAGAAGCTCAGAACTTCTATGCCCCTATAGGCATGAATTATAGTGAAATAATTGAAGCGGCAGGTGGATTTAAGAGTAATCCTAAGAAAATTGTTTTTGGTGGACCAATGATGGGACTTGCTATGTATACTTATGATTTACCCGTAACAAAGACCACTTCTGCCTTATTGGGCTTTATTGAGGATGAGGCTGCTGTAGAGGAAACCCCTTGTATTAAGTGCGGTAAATGTTATGAGCATTGTCCTCTTAATTTAATGCCAAATATGTTGGAGATGGCAGGAAGATTTAATGAAGATGATAAGTTCCTAAAGCTTGATGGTATGGAATGCTGCGGATGCGGATGTTGTTCTTATGTTTGTCCTGCTAATAGAAGCTTGACACAGACAATAGTTCAGACCAAGCAAACTATACAGACAAAAATGAAACGATAAGATGAGCTTCATAAAAAACTTTAATAAATAATGAGAAAGAGGTGTAAGCTTTGAGCGATTTGTTTAACGTATCGGCTGCTCCCCATAAGAGAAGTCCGATTACAACAAAAACAATAATGCAGGATGTAATTATCGCACTGATTCCTGCCAGCTTATTTGCTATATTTAATTTTGGCTTAAGAGCGTTACTTGTTATATTAGCTACTGTTTTAGCTTCTTGTATAACAGAGTATCTATATTGTAGACTAATGAAGAAACCGGTTAATCCCTGGGACTACAGTGATGTTTTAACAGGACTATTACTTGCACTAAATCTGCCTGTAAGTATTCCTATCTGGATGGCGGTATTAGGCGGAGTATTTGCCATATTAATTGTAAAAATGTTATACGGCGGAATAGGTCAGAACTTTATGAATCCAGCCCTTGCAGCCCGTGTGTTTTTACTTATTAGTTTCCCAAGTAGAATGTCAACCTTTGTCCTTAATCAGGTTTCCTCACCGGGGATAAAAGATTATCTTAGGGATGGAGTACTTGTCCTTGATGGGGTATCAGGAGCAACTCCACTAGGACAGCTAAAGTCTGGTGAAACAGTAGACTTGTTAAAAATGTTTGTTGGTCATATTGGTGGAACCATTGGTGAGACCAGTGCCCTAGCTCTTATAATCGGTGCAGCTTATTTGGTATATCGTAAGGTTATTTCCCTTAGAATTCCCCTTACCTATATTGTATCTTTTGCAGTATTTGCATTGATTTTTGGTGGACATGGTTTTGATATGAATTTCCTACTAGGTCAAGTTTTAGGTGGAGGTTTAATTCTTGGTGCTTTCTTTATGGCAACCGATTATGTAACAAGTCCTACCACCGAAAAAGGTCAGATCCTTTTTGGTGTATTTCTTGGAGTGCTGACTGGTCTGTTTAGATTTGTTGGTTCTGGTGTAGAAGGAGTGTCTTATGCAATTATTATAGGTAATCTAATTGTTCCTTTGATTGATAAAGTAACACGTCCAAGAGCATTTGGAAAGGAGCGTGTGAAGGATGGCAAATAAGAAAGTTAAAAAAGATAAGAAATCTACTATTATAAAAGATGCTTTGTCATTAACTATTATAACGATAGTGTGTAGTTTTGCTTTGGCTTTTGTATATGATATTACCAAGGATCCCATAGCCGCTCAAGAAGATGCAAAAAAGAATGAAGGTTACCAAGTGGTTTTTGAAACAGCCGATAGCTTGGCTACTGACGAAGGGCTACTTCAACTGGCTATAGAGTCTGATTTGTCCACTATAAATCCTGACTTTGCAGGAGTAACTATAGATGATGTAATAAAGGCTTTAGATTCTAATGGAGATAAGATTGGCTATATTGTTAAATCCAATGTTAGGGGGTATTCAAGTACCCTATCTATAGCCATAGGTTATTCCATGGAAGGTGTTGTACAAGGAATGGAATTTCTAGCTATTAACGACACACCTGGATTTGGTTTAGAGTTAAAAAATAAAGAATTTAAAGATAGATTTTCAGATGTAAAGACAGGTTATTTTCAGTTAACCAAGGGTAGTGCTAGTGAAGACAGTGATATTGATGTCTACAGCGGAGCTACAATCACTACTGAAGCAGTGGTAAATGCCGTAAATGCTAGTTTGGGCTTTTTGACAGAGAATGTTTCAGAGTTAGGAGGGGTGGCAGTTGAGTAAATATTTTGAACGTCTTTCAAACGGTTTATTTAAGGAAAATCCGATTTTTATACTTATGTTGGGTATGTGTCCTACTTTAGCTGTTACCACATCAGCAACCAATGCTATTGGTATGGGCTTATCCACAACGGTGGTATTATTGGCTTCCAATGTTATTATTGCAGCCCTAAGGAAGTTTATTCCTGACAAGGTGAGAATGCCTTATTATATAGTAGTGGTTGCTTCCGTGGTAACAATTGTTGAGCTATTACTAAAAGCATATTTTCCTTCTATTAATGAGTCCCTTGGAATATATATACCGCTTATCGTTGTAAACTGTATAATATTTGGCCGTGTAGAAGCATATGCAGCTAAAAATTCTGTTGGCCTATCACTATTTGATGGAATAGGAATGGGACTGGGCTTTACCATGGCTCTAGTATTAATTGGTTCCTTCCGTGAATTGCTTGGGGCGGGTACAGTTTTTGGCCTTCAAGTTATGCCAAATAGTTTTGAACCTATATCAATATTTGTTCAGGCACCTGGAGCCTTTCTAGTAGTTGCAATGCTTACGGCTCTTCAGAACAAGCTAAAGCTTCCTTCTGCTACAAATGGCAGTGGGAAAAAGTCTGCTCTTTCTTGTGGCGGTGATTGTGCCAACTGTAATGAAGATACTTATACAGCTTATCATGAAGGAGATAAAAATAATGAAGCAAAAGGGAAGGGGGAATGATTTAGATGAATTCACAGTATTTTGTAAACTTATTAATTATTGCAATTAGCGCAGCATTTATTAACAACGTTGTACTAAGTCAATTCCTTGGTATATGTTCCTTTTTAGGTATATCAAATAAAATCAAGACCGCATCTGGTATGGGTTTTGCAGTAATATTCGTTATTACCCTTTCTTCAATCATATGTAGTCTCATTTATGACTTTATTCTATTGCCTATGGATTTAGAGTACTTAAAGACAATTGTATTTATTATTATTATAGCTGCTCTTGTTCAACTGGTGGAAATGGTAATAAAGAAATACAGTCCTGCACTTTATGATGCTCTTGGTGTATATCTTCCTTTGATTACCACCAACTGTGCAGTGCTTGGAGTGGCTTTAATTAATGTAGAAAACGGCTTTGATATAGTAGAAAGTATCGTAAATGGTTTTGCAACTGCAGCTGGATTTTTAGTAGCTATTGTTGTCTTAGCAGGTATACGTGAGAGAATGGAACATAACGATATTACAGTATCCTTTAGAGGATTTCCTATAACACTTGTAACTGCAACATTAATGGCCATGGCATTCTACGGGTTTGCTGGTTTAGTATAGAAGGGAGGAAATGTCAGTGTTAAATTGGAATATATTAATAGCAGGTAAGGTCCTCCCCCAAGTATCTGGACTGGTCTTGGCGGTAAATGTTTATGATATCCTGCTTGCTACCCTTGTTGTCAGTGCTATTGGTTTACTGATTGGTTTGTTTCTAGGTGTGGCTTCAAAGAAGCTAGAAGTACCTGTAGATGAAAAAGAAGCCAAAGTTAGAGAACTTCTTCCTGGAGCTAATTGCGGTGGATGTGGATATGCTGGATGTGATGCCTGCGCAAAGGCTATTGCTATAGGTGAAGCAGCTGCAGATGTATGTCCTGTAGCTAGTAGTGATGTTCATGTAGAAATAGCAGAAGTTATGGGTAGCAGTGTAGAAGCTAGTGAAAGACAAGTTGCCTATGTGGATTGTGTAGGAACCTGTGATAAAGCAAAAATTAATTCTACCTATTATGGTCCTAAGGACTGTAAGCTTGCAAGTGGAATAGGTGGAAATGGTTCCAAGGCTTGTAATTATGGCTGTATGGGCTTTGGTTCCTGTGTAAAGGTCTGTGCATTTGATGCAATTCATGTGGTTGATGGAGTGGCAGTGGTAGACAAAGAAAAATGTACAGCCTGTGGCATGTGTGTTGCAGAATGTCCTAATAACATTATAGAGATGGTACCTTACAAATCTAAAGTCTTTGTTGCTTGTAGCTCTACTGATAAGGGTAAAGATGTTAAGAAGGTGTGTTCAATAGGTTGTATTGGTTGTAAGCTTTGTGAAAAAGCTTGTGAATATGATGC
This sequence comes from Clostridiales bacterium, assembly GCA_012520635.1. Lineage (GTDB taxonomy): Bacteria > Bacillota > Clostridia > Lachnospirales > Lachnospiraceae > Mobilitalea. The sequence goes on from JAAYNY010000051.1 coordinate 52,026, forward strand.
AATCCATGTTAATGATAATCTTGCAAAGATTGATTATGATAAATGTACTAATTGTGGTGCATGTGTTAAGGTTTGTCCGGTTAAAGTAATTCAAGAATAGCCTGCATAAGAAGATAAAAGTAAAAGGAGTTGTTGCAAAACAACTCCTTTTTTTAATGAATTATAAGTTTTTATTTATGAACTAATCTTGGTTTTATTCTTAACGTACTCACTAGGAGTCATGCCAATTTTTTTCTTAAATATTCTGCTAAAGTAGTTGGGATCTTTATAACCGACCATAAAGCATACTTCTTTAACAGTAAGGTTGGAGTTGGTTAATAACTCTTTGGCTTTTTTTACCCTTAGCATGGAAAGCCAGTCTATGAAATTAAATCCTGTATTTTTCTTAATAAGTTTGCTGAAATATTGTGGGCTAATATTAACATGTTCAGCCACATCCTCAAGAGAAACATCCTCGGCATAATGAGCTTCCAGATATTCCTTTGTAGCCAGTACGATTTTATTTGAATAATCAATTGCACTGTGTGTTTTAACAATTCCTGTTATATCAACAAATTTTTTAAAGGCCCATTCTATTAGTTGATCACCACTGAGTTCGATTATGGTGTTAAAATGAGAAGTATAGTTAAAGTAATCAGCTTCGTTCATACCATCAAGCCTTACGGAATGGGCAGCCATAACCAAGGTTTCAATTATTCTATTTCTCTTTGCACTGTCATTAAGGGGTTTGATTTTGTTCATCAGCATAGTAAAATAATCATAGGCTTCTGATTTTCTATGACGGATTGCATTAATCATATATTTCTCTGTATCTTTATATTCAAAATTATATTTATTTTCTGATTTTTCAAGATCATGTACATGAAACACTTCTCCAGGATTACAGTAATACATACATGATGTGGCCTCTAAAAAAGAAGTGTATATTGAGTATATACTTTGCACACTTCCTATTCCTGCCCTTATTTCCAGTTTGTATTTTTTTTGAAGTTTATTTACCAGATTCTCAGCTATTGAAATACTAGATGCTTTACTGTCTTGGCCCACAGCCAAAACATCGGGATTAACAGTGATTAGAATACTCACACGATTGTCTACCATGGATCCTATACCATTTGACACATCTTTAAGAATATCCTTAATAAAGTAATATAATTCAAGCTCGTCCAAATCATAGTCTATAACTCCAGTTCTTTCTTCAGGCAAAAATTCAAGAAGCACCAGATAACCCAGATCCTTCAAATTTAATACAGTTTGTGCTATGCTCAGTTCTTTATATGAAGTCCCGCGATAAAACAGACTGAACATAAAACATTTTTCTACATAAGAAAAGATGTCTTCTTTAGTAAAGTCATTATTTGATTTTAAAATCTCAATCTGCAAACTATCCCAAAACTCTTTGTCTAATTCAAAGTCGTTTTTGTTTGCTGTATTTGATATATTCATTAAATCTCTCCTTTGATGTCAAAACATATCTGTATCGTTTTTCTATTATATCATTTATTGTATCATTTTGCACCTATATTAGGCAAAAATTTAAAATTGTAGTAAAAAATGTAAAAGTTAAATATTTATTAAGTTTGCATTTTGCCACATAAATGCCAAGATGAGGGAATACGATAAAATGGCAAAGTGGTTACTTTTTGGTATATATAGAAAGTTGGTTGGAATGAATAAAAAAGAAATAAAAAAACACATAAAAACGTCCCTTGTATTAACAGTAATGTTTATTATACCATTTATTTTACAGCCCAATCATCAGGTTATAAATGGAAATGAAATTGTGGATACAGACGAAGATGACAAGGAAATCTATCTTCTTAACAAGATGCCTGAGTATGAGCAAATACCTGAGATAGAGCATATGGGCTTAACAGAAGATACTTATTCTGATGCTCAATGGGCCTTGCATAATCCTGGTTATTATCCGGTATTTACCCCAAGTGGAGTTAAGGAAGTATATGCTACAGAAGATTTAGATATGGATGTTGCCCAGGCCTGGGAACAAATGTACCAAGAGGAGTTAACCAGGCAAAAGGTAGTGGTGGCAATAATAGATACAGGAGTTGATTATCTTCATCCGGATCTTGTAGATAGGATATGGATTAATAGAGGTGAGATTCCAGGGGATGGTATAGATAATGATATGAATGGTTATGTTGATGATGTCTATGGATGGGATTTCTACAATAATGATTCCAGTGTAGCCCATTATAGATATGATAAAATCACCAAACAGAACTTATCTCTTCCGGAAGATAATGACGACCATGGTACTCATATAGCTGGCATAATTGGTGCTATAGCTGATAATGGAATTGGAATAGCTGGAGTAGCTTCAAATATAGATGTTGAACTGATGATATTAAAAATAAATGGTGGACCTAATGGCTCAGGAAGTATAACAGATGCCATAAAAGCTATTAAATACGCCACCATGATGGGGGCAGATATCTGTAACATTAGCTGGGGTACAAGCCAGTATTCTCCAGCTTTGGAACAGGCTATAAAAGAATCTAATATGCTTTTTGTAGCTGCGGCAGGAAATCTTGGTTCTGATAATGATAATATACCAGTATATCCTGCAAGCTTTAAATTAGATAATCTTATATCTGTTACTTTTGTAGATGCCAATGGGCGACTTACAAAACTATCTAACTATGGAAAAAGTAGTGTGGAAATAGCTGCACCGGGAGCGGATATCTTAAGTACCATAGTAGGTTCATATCAAACCCTTAGTGGATCATCAATGGCTGCCCCTCAGGTAAGTGCAATTGCAGCCTTACTATACTCCTATAGTGATAATCTATACCCTTCTAATATAAAGGATATAATATTAAGAACATTAAAGCCTCTTCCATTGCTTGAGGACAGTATTATTTATCCTGGCATACCTAGTGCTTATAATGCCGTACAGTCACTTGAGCTTTTGAAAGAAGATATGATAGCACCAAGTGTGGAACTAAAGACCATCTATGATAAAGAGAATTTGATCATAAATGTCAAAGCACAGGACACTGGTGGAGCAGGACTAAGAGTAGTGAGATATCTGGCTGGTCAAAGGAAAGTAGAGGACTTTAATAAAGGTGTAACTGGCCTTGAGGTAAATAACAATCAAATTAAAGTTTCAAGGGCAGGAGTATATACCGTCTATGCCTCTGATTATGCGGGGAATGAAAGTATAAAAGTATATGAGGTAAAGGATGATTTACTGCCTCCAACTATATATTCTAGTTATTCAGTATCAGATGATTATAAAACACGAACTATAAGTATTAGGGTCTTTGATAACCAAAGTGGAGTAAAAAGGGTAAAATATCTACCGGGGGAAAGAAAAGTAGAGGAGTTTCTACCTGCAAATTCGGGAAATGATATTAAATTAGAAAAAAGCAGGGCTACATTTAAGGTAGAAAAAGATGGCACTTATACCTTATATGCTATTGATCATCGAGGGAATCAAAGGGTAAAAATTATTAATATAAAGACGGTAAAATCAGAAGATTTAAAGATTGCAAGATCGGAAATGATAATGGGAGTTGGAGAGGTATATTATCTTAGAGCATTTGTTAAGCCGGTTAATACAACGGATCTTATAGCATATAGTAGCTCCAATGATAGAATCATAACGGTTAATAGTAAAGGAAAAATAACTGCTCTTAGAGAAGGAACGGCTATAATCACAGTTAGTACAAGTAGTGGTCATAAAGTTATATGTAGGATTGTAGTGCTAAAGAGAAGTATCTAGCTTATGTCCATACATTTACATATGTGTGGACATAATTTTATTCTACTGTTTTAAAAATTTATGTTGACGAAAATTTCCTAATGTGTTATAGTGGATAAGCAAAGTAACAGGGCTTTTTTTTTATGCCTAAAATAGGTGACTAAAGCTGAGTAGTATTAAGTACTACAAGATTATGCGGAGGTGGAAATTGTGCGCACAAAAATCACATTAGCATGTACGGATTGTAAGCAACGTAATTATAATACGATGAAAGAAAAAAGATTACATCCGGACAGAATGGAAACAAAAAAGTTTTGTAAATTCTGCAGAACACACACATTGCACAAAGAAACAAAATAATTATATCTGAAAGGAATGAGAAGAAATGGGAGAAGCAACAGGTAACGCAATGGAGAAAGCTCCAAAAAAAAGCCGCTTTAAGGGTATTAAAGCAGAGTTCAAAAAGATAGTTTGGCCTGACAAAGAGACTCTTAGAAAAGAGACGGTTGCTGTTGTTGTCGTAACCTTTCTACTTGGTGTAATTATTTATCTACTGGACTATGTTATTGAACTTGGTATAGGCTTTATATTAGGATAAGGGTGGGATTATGTCAGAAGCTAAATGGTACGTTGTTCACACGTATTCAGGATATGAGAACAAAGTAAAAGCGAACATTGAAAAAATGATCGAAAATAGAAAACTGCAAGATCAGATATTAGAAGTATCTGTTCCTATGCAAGATGTCATTGAAGTGAAAAATGGTGTGAAAAAACGTGTACAGAAGAAAATGTTTCCCGGATATGTATTAATCCATATGCTCATGAATGATGATGTATGGTATGTTATTCGTAATACAAGGGGGGTTACAGGCTTCGTTGGCCCAGATTCCAAGCAACCGGTTCCGCTCTCAGACGATGAAATGCGCAGCATGGGAATTAAGGGTGATGACGTTGTAGTAGATTTTGAGATTGGTGATACTGTTATGGTTATAACAGGAGTATGGGAAAATACTACTGGTGTAATTAAGCAAATCAATCCTCATAAACAGATAGTTACAATTAGCGTTGATTTATTTGGACGCGAAACCCCGGTAGAAATTAATTTCAGCGATGTTAAGATTCATAAGTAAGTAATTAGATTCTAAGATTAGAATTGAAAGTTTGTCATGGGGGCATATTAGCCTTATGCAATCATGGAAATGCAGTAATTTACGCAGTTAGTGGGAGGGATATCCCCGCGAACACCACAATATCAGGAGGTAAACAAAAATGGCTAAAAAGGTATCAGGTTATATTAAATTACAAATCCCTGCTGGAAAGGCAACACCGGCTCCTCCGGTTGGACCTGCATTAGGACAGCACGGTGTGAACATTGTTCAGTTCACAAAGGAATTTAATGCAAGAACAGCAGATCAGGATGGTATGATTATCCCTGTTGTTATTACAGTGTATGCTGACAGAAGCTTCAGCTTTATTACAAAGACACCCCCAGCATCAGTATTATTAAAGAAGACATTAAACTTAAAGTCTGGTTCAGGTGTACCTAATAAGGACAAGGTTGCTACAATTAAAAAAGCAGATCTACAAAAGATTGCTGAAATCAAAATGCCTGATTTAAACGCTGCAAATATTGAAGCGGCTATGAGTATGGTAGCAGGAACAGCAAGAAGCATGGGCATTACCGTAGAAGACTAAACATGAAAATAAGGAACATAATTTCAGGATTAGCATTGCTAATTAATAAAAAGGAATTATGTGTTTAAAATCTATTAATGTGGGAGGATATGCATGGGGACATAATATAAGTCCGCCGTTTTCTTCCGATATTACCACTAGGAGGTTTATAGAATGAAAAGAGGTAAAAAGTATGTTAATGCTGCAAAGTTAGTTGACAAAACAGTTCAATATGATGCAGCAGAGGCAATAAGCTTAGTTAAACAAACAGCAACTGCCAAATTCGATGAAACAATTGAAGCGCACATTCGTCTAGGAGTTGACGGACGTCATGCTGAACAACAGGTTCGTGGAGCAGTAGTTCTTCCCCATGGAACAGGAAAGGCAGTAAGAGTATTAGTATTTGCAAAAGGCGACAAGGTTGCAGAGGCAGAACAAGCTGGTGCAGACTATGTTGGAGGCGAAGAACTTATTCCTAAGATTCAAAATGAAGGATGGTTTGAGTTTGATGTTGTAGTTGCTACTCCTGACATGATGGGTGTAGTTGGACGTTTAGGTCGTGTTCTTGGACCAAAAGGTTTAATGCCTAATCCTAAAGCAGGTACTGTAACCATGGAAGTTGGTAAAGCTGTTCAGGATATTAAAGCAGGTAAGATTGAATACAGATTAGATAAGACAAACATTATCCACGTTCCCCTTGGGAAAGCTTCCTTTACAGAAGAGCAGTTAAGTGATAACCTTAAGACTCTGATGGATGCAATCATTAAAGCAAGACCATCATCTGCAAAGGGACAATATCTAAGAAGTGTTACAATAGCTTCTACCATGGGTCCTGGTGTAAAATTAAATACAGCAAAATTAAGCTAATATATTGCAATTGATGGTTGACATGTCAGATAAAGTCGTGTTATAATTCCATTTGCAATAAATCAAATTGCCGAAGACAGTAGGTGCCGTAAGGCGTAAGGTGATACCGCCTACCGAGGAGAAGTTGGTTAATGATTTTTAATTATTACCTCTTTTTGCTTTGGCAAAAAGAGGTTTTTTTATTGACAAAGTATTAAAGGAGGTGTATGTATGGCTAAGGTAGAATTAAAGCAACCTATAGTTGATGAAATCAAAGCATATACTAAGGATGCACAAGCTATAGTGTTAGTAGACTATCGTGGCTTAACAGTTGGAGAAGATACTGAGCTTCGTAAAAAGTTAAGAGAAGGCGGCGTGGTTTATAAAGTATACAAGAACACATTGTTGAACCTTGCTTTCAAGGGAACTGAGTATGAAGGGTTATTAAAAGATTTAGCGGGTCCCACAGCGGTAGCTTTCGGTCTTGATGATGCAACTGCTCCTGCTAGAATAATTAACGATATGGTAAAGAAAATGCCAAAGCTTGAGTTTAAGTCCGGTGTAGTAGATGGAACCTATTATGATCAAGATGGTATTAAGGTTATTGCAACAATTCCTTCAAGAGAAGAGCTTATTTCCAGATTACTTGGAAGTATGCAATCACCTATCACAAATCTTGCACGTGTACTTAAGCAGATTGCAGAAAAAGCAGCATAGTTAAAGATAAATAATTAGGACGTGAACCTAAAACAAAAAATAAACAGTAAGATGAGATTCTTATCAAACAATTTATGGAGGTAAAATAATATGACAACTCAAGAATTTATTGAGGCGATTAAAGGCCTTAGCGTATTAGAATTAAATGAATTAGTTAAAGCGTGTGAAGAAGAGTTTGGTGTATCTGCAGCAGCAGGTGTTGTAGTAGCAGCAGGTGGTGCAGCAGGTGGTGCAGCAGGTGGTGCAGCAGACGAAGAAAAATCTGAGTTTGATGTTGAGTTAACAGAAGTAGGACCTAACAAGGTTAAGGTTATCAAAGTTGTTCGTGACATCACTGGCTTAGGATTAAAAGAAGCTAAAGAGCTTGTTGATGGAGCACCTAAGATGGTTAAGGAAGCAGCTGCTAAGGCAGAAGCTGATGACATCAAGGCTAAGTTAGAAGCTGAAGGTGCAAAGGTTACATTAAAGTAATCATTAATTAAATCAAACTAATTGCAATACATTATAAAGAAGGCATCCGAGTTTACAGAGGTAATACTTAAACGGTGGATGCCTTTTTAATTGCTAAGAAAATTGTAGACTTATTCAAGCAAAAATGTATGCAAATATAAAATTAAAATTTTGGAAAAATGAAGAAAATAAGAAAAAGTGGTTATAATAGATATATATGACATTTAAATGTAGAATTTTAGGAATTGAATATATTATTCAAGAAAATAAAAAAGTCAACAACTTTTTGTTGACAGTTGTATTCAAGTATGGTAGTATGAAAAGTGCACTATTGTGGTGTTATATGCCTATTCAGTACTATTATAGCATATAAAGATAAAAAAGAAAAGCTAATTTTACAAATCATAAGACTCTCTAAATTATTGTGGGAGTCTTATGTATACTTATTAAACTCAAGGGGTGAAAACGTCAATATGGATAGAAACAGAATGCATCCGGTCAAAGTTGGTAATAACATTAGAATAAGTTACTCCAAGCAAAAAGAAGTATTGGAGATGCCTAATCTAATTGAGGTTCAGAAGGATTCGTATCAATGGTTCCTTAATGAAGGTTTAAAAGAAATATTTGATGATATTTCTCCAATTACGGATTACGGCGGGCATCTGAGTCTAGAATTTGTAGACTTTACATTATGTGAAGATGACATAAAATACACTATAGAAGAATGTAAGGAAAGAGATGCAACCTATGCAGCTCCCTAAAAAGTTAAAGTCAGACTTCATAATAAGGAAAA
>JAAYNY010000052.1 GCA_012520635.1 Clostridiales bacterium
CAAAAAGCACTGACTTTATAGTAAAATCAGTGCTTTCAATGCAGTCGGCGGGACTTGAACCCGCACCCAGTTAGCCCGGACTAGATCCTTAGTCTAGCGCGTATGCCAATTCCGCCACGACTGCATTTTGCTGGGATTTCCAGCGAACGAATTATATTATAACAATATTTAAGTCAAAATGCAATAGCAAACTTATTGAAATAAATAACAAATAATTGTTAAAATATAATGTAAACTTAATTTGCCTATTAAATCTAATTCTGTTATTATTTAGTATGTCCAACCTTCATATATTGTTGGAAATTTGAAAGCATATAAGAGGAGGATCCACTAATGAAGATAGTATGTAAAAACTGCGGAGCAACAATATCCTCCAAAGTTCACAAATGCCCATACTGCGGTGGAATCAATTATATTGGGGCAAGAAAAAAGTACTTTAAGGATCTAAATAAAATCAAAGATAATCTTGAAGACTTAGATGATATCCCGGTAGAGAAATTCAAAAAAGAAACATCTACACAAGTAAAAAGAATAATTAAAATCATAATAATAAGCTCTATAATTATAGGCCTTATATATGGGGTAACTACTCTGATTTCACGCTGGAAAGACAAACAATATGATGATTTCAATATGGCCCAGCCTAAGGATCAGCTTATGTGGGAACGTAATAATTTTCCTAAACTTAATGAATGGTATGAAGCCGGTAAATATGATAAATTAATAAAATATAGAGATAATCTATATTTTGAAGATCCCATATACACATTCAATAACTGGGAACACGTTGACTTTCTTTATGTTTACGAAAATTATATAAATGCCATGGAGGCAAAAGAGATAATAGATGGCAAAGATGAACTTTTAGCCAGTTATGTTGCTTCTGCAATCTATGCTGGGTTAGATATTTGTTACAACCTTAAAAACAAAGGACTTGATAATGATGAAATTGAAAGACTTGAAGTCTATAAAGCGGATATGGAAGCTTTACTATTTGATACATTAAGGTTTACAGAGGAAGAAGCTTTAAAGCTATATGAAGAAGCATCTGATGGTGGATTTTTAAATTTTATTAAGATAAATGATTTTGCCACTAAATACATAAAACTATTAGATTAGAGTGGAGAAAGGGATATATATGAAGTGTACATATTGTGGTTATAATCTTAACATTGATGATGAATTTTGTAGCTTCTGCGGCAAAGAAAATACTCACGCTGTGCAACACAGAAAGGATATGAAACATTATCATGACGATTATATTCATACCAAGCAAGTAATATTTGAGAAAAGCGAAAAAAAAGTTGGATTAATAGCAAAAGTCACTATAATTGTAAGCCTAATGCTTGCCTTTGTTTTGATTTTATATGCAACTAATAATACATTTAAGATTAGAGATTGGGCTGATAAGACTGCTATTAATAATAATATAAAAACTCATAAACAAAATCTCGACAGGTTAGAAGCTGAGAGAGACTTCTTTGGCCTAAATGCATATTTTGAAACCCATGACTTGTATCTATCTGATGATTTACAGGAATACCGTGCCATTGTTAACCTATCTTCCTTCTATCAATATATATTTGAGAATACCTTTAGCATGTTAAACATAGATGAGAACTCATACCGTTCTATGGAGGATTACATAGAGTCTATTAGTAGTAATATTTCTTATTTTTATGATAAGATTGAATACAATGAATATTTGTCAGAGCAATATTCCAAAACACATATGGCGGCAATGCAAGACTTAGCATTTGAATTAAAAACCTTTATTCAGGTTTATTTAAATGTTCCTAAAGAAGATATAGAGAAATTTCCAGAATTGTCAGCTCCTAAGATACAACTAATTATTGAAAGGAGTATGGGCTATAATGAAGATTAATATAGAGAAATTAGATAAATTACTAAACAAAATAATAATTGTCTTATGTATTATTATCGTAGTATCCGGGTTTAATTTTTTCTTAGAGTACAAAATCACTTCGTGGACATATGAGCCTGATCCTGATTCCCTATTATGGTATATAAGCGATCAAGATTATAATTCTTTATCAGATAGATTGCTCCGCTATTATCATAATAACCCACAGGGACAACTAAAGGAATGTTTAGCTGTTGCAAATTATTACAAAAACACCGCATTCTATAAAATGCATGAAGAAGTAGGAAATGATGAAAAGGCCAAGATATTTCTTGATTTAATGACTGAGAACATAAGGGATATGGGTGATTTATCCTTTGCCGCAGATGACATTAATAAGGAATTAGGGGTTGAACTGGCTCTTCCATCATACTAGTTGATTAGTTTATTATATAGCCGAAAAGTTCAGTAATCTCTACTGAGCTTTTCGGCTTTCTATGAGGGATATCAAAAACTTTTGTGCCTCATTATCATAGATTACTATATTGTATTCATTTCCTTTTTCACTAACTCTACTTTCCGTTGACATGCCAAGTTCTTGGCCCTTACTTGTTACGGTAACCATGTTTCTGCCTAGTAGTTGATTAAATTCATCTATCAGATAACCCTCTTCCTTTAGAAGAGCTGTCAGATGGGACGCCGCAATGCGTTTCATAGTAGTCTCATCCCTAAGTCCGTTCAGATGATCAACGAATTGACCCATTGACACCTTTCCCAAAGGCCTTATTCCCTGTTTTATATTGTCAGTTAAATAAAAGTCTGTCTTTTTGATATATTTTGACCTGCTAGTTTTTAATGTTTCAGGTCTTTGTTTTAGTTTTTCAATCTCTTCCTCATAATAAAAAACCTGCTTAATACCACCTGTATATTCAAGTATGGCATCAATAAATAACTGACCATACTTATCATATTTATGATTACCAACACCATTTACCTCTAACATTTCTGATTTGGTAAATGGAAGCTTAATGCACATATCTATTAAACTCTTGTCTGTAAATATTATATAAGGGGGCATGCCTTCTTCTTTGGCCTTGCTGCTTCTTAGCTTTCTTAATAGATCAAATAGCTCTAACCCTTTAGATGTTAGGAGTTCAGACTTGCGAATACCCTTTCTTTCTTCTGCTCTTATATCTTCCATAGCCGTCTTAGGGAGCTTCATAACTATTCTTTTACCCTCTGACATAATGGAATTTGCCAGGCGATTTAATTTTACAATAGAGTATTTATCATTGGTTAGATACAAATATTGGTCAATAATCAGCTTGTTGATAACATGTTTAAGATAGGCCTCATTGTCAGAAGACCTTTTACCATAATAACTATTATCAACCATCTTATTGGCAGATAGCTTAGCCAACTTCCTACCTACCAAGGTAGTGCTTATAACATTTATTCCAAAACGTTGGCCGGATTCTCTAATGCATCCAATTATGTCCTTACTTATATCTGTTACATCCTGTTGTTCGAATTCAGTATGACAATTAAGACAATTATCGCAGAAACCTTGCCCATACTCTCCAAAATACCGAAGTATATATTCCCTTAGACAATCCTTGGTGAAGCAATAATAGGTCATAGTCTTTAGTCGCTCATTATCCCCTTCCATAACTATTTCCCTCTGGGAAGGGTCTAACATATCGTTTTCATGGCTCTTTTCTATGAGGAATTGATTAATTCTTACATCCCTTGCACCATAGAAGAGAATACACTCTGCCTCTTCACCATCTCTACCTGCACGGCCTGCCTCTTGATAATATTCCTCCATACTTTTTGGCATATTATAATGAATAACATATCTTACATTGGATTTATCTATACCCATTCCAAAAGCATTAGTGGCTACTATTACTAACTTTCTATCATATATAAAATCTTCTTGATTATCATTTCGTTCAGAATCAGACATGCCAGCATGATATTTGGCTGCAGGAATACCATTCTTCTCAAGAAGTTCCTGCAATTCATCCACAGACTTACGAGTTGCACAGTATATTATTCCACATTGCATGCTGTTTTTCCTAACATAATCAACAAGTTCCACATCTTTATCCTTAGGAGTTCTAACTTCAAAATATAAATTCCTTCTATCAAAGCCAGTAATCATCCTAAAGGGATTATTAAGCCTTAGCACACAGGATATATCTTCTATAACTTCACCTGTTGCTGTTGCTGTAAATGCACTTATAATTGGTCGATTCGGAAGAGAATCTATAAAACTAACTATCTTAAGGTAACTTGGTCTAAAATCCTGACCCCATTGGGATATACAATGAGCCTCATCTACCGTTACCATACTTATATCTGTATTAGAGGCAAAGTCTAGAAATTCATCTGTTTCCAAACGTTCTGGAGCCACATAGATAATCTTATACCTTCCCTGTTTAGCATATTGGAGAGCCAAACTTATCTGCCTAGCCGTAAGAGAACTATTAATGTAGGCAGCATGAACTCCCACATCATTTAGAGCAGCCACTTGATCTTTCATAAGGGATATTAATGGAGAGATTACAATTGTTATTCCTTCTAATACCAGTGCCGGCACCTGATAGCATATGGACTTTCCTGCTCCCGTGGGCATAATAGCCATAGTATCCCTACCTGATAATATCTGATCTACTACCTGCTCTTGACCCTCCCGAAATTCATCATAACCAAAAATAGTTTTTAATATATGTAAAGGTTGTGTTTTTTTATTATTCAACTTATCCCTCCTAAATGTATTGCTACTTACTCATAATAGCACAACTTACTATTTTCTCCAATATGTTTGTAGTTTTTCTTCCTAAAATCAGCATTTTCGACATATAAGAAAAGTATAATTGTTATAATTTATCACCACTGACCATTATGTTTCTCGCATTTAAAAAGTAACTAATGATTTAAGTCACTAGTTACTTACTGGTTATCTATTGAAGTATCAATATTGCTGATTCTTCTTCATTATGTCAAAACATACTTGGTTTTTAGATCATTATACCAGCTATATTGCAGGTAACCTTCTTTTTGAAGCCTACCTACTACTATTCCGGCATCTATTCCAACTTGTTTAGCAAAATCAATTATATTTTCCTTTGTAATTTCTATATTATTTATTAAATACTCAAACTCATCGGCAGGAATTAATTGGTCTCTAGCAAATTCATCGGCCGCATTTTCGTCATCATCATTTGTTCCGTCAACTTTTCCTATATGACCTAATATAATATGCCCTAATTCATGAAACAGGCTGAACCAAAACTTATCTGCGTCTTTTCCCCGTAAGGTTAACCCTAAAACAATCTTATTGCCATCATAGAAGGTTGCACCATGCAAGAAAGATCCCCCTATATGTGGCAGAAATATTATGGCAATGCCACAACTTGATAAAAGTTCAATTAGTTTGGGACAAAACTCTTCAGGAGACTCCATAGTCATTTTTCTAATCTGAGGCAATATTTTTTTCAAAGTTTTAATGTCTATCAGCTGAGTTTGTATTTTTCTGCTTTCTAATTTTGCCTTCTGTGCCCATGCAATTAATGCATAATCGCTTTTTTCTGATGTAGACAATTTTCTACATGCAATTCCAGGTACAAGATTTCCTTGCAAAAAAGTCAATTGTGCTACCTCAAAAAACTTTCTCAGATTAATAACACGGTCTTCAATTTTAGCTGTATCTTCAACCCACCCATTCCTTACCATCTCTTTATATGGTATTTTTCTCGCCAATTCCTTATCTTGATCCATTGCATTCTCTTCATCTATTTTTGCTAGCTTTTCCCTATAAATAGCCTCTAGGTTGCACCAAAACTGAGCTGGTAATCCCAAAACCATCTCAAGTCTACGTGCCACATCCATAGTTAAACGAACCTCTCCATTAACTAATTTACTAATGTGCTTCTCAGACATCCCCATTCTAGCCGCAAACTCTTTCTGATTCATATCACGGGTAGCAATCTGTTCTTTTATGGTTGCACCTGGTGGTGTAGCGATATAACTGCGACTTCTCTCCATCATTGCACTACCTCCTCATTACCTCTATACTTTTATTTATGATAGTCTACTATTTCTAAGATATTCGCAATTTGAATTTCATTGTCAATTTTTTCGAATACAAGACGATGTGGATGAATTAAGTCCAAAGCATATTGTTCCTTCCTACTTCCTTTAAGTCTATGACATCTTCCAATGCCATATTGCAACATCATTTCAACTGAAGGAGCTGCTAATAATTCATCTATTCTTTAATGAATTTTTGCAGCCATTTCATGACCGTGTCTTTTCTCGGCTTCATATGCATTTGTACACACTTTCTCTAACTTTTTTGTCTTATATGTAATTTGCAACAAGTCACCCACCCTATAATTAACCTATGTGGTTAATTAATATTAACATTATATTACATATATGTCAATGCTAAATTTACCTAACAGGTTAATTGTTTTTCAAACATAAAGATGTATTCTAAAAAAAGACTGGTGCAATCATTTATCACTACAAATAATTTCACCAATCTTTTATACTGATATTATTATATAACATCTACACAAATAAATTAATTTAATAAATCTACTTAATTTTCTTTATCAAACGACAGGAGTCAAAGGTATCGCTCATTGCAGGATTATTGATCATCTTTCCATGATAATCAAACCGTGACCCATGACAAGGGCAATCCCAAGTCATTTCATTCTGGTTCCATTCAAGCTTACATCCAAGATGAGGGCATTTTGTTGAGACAAAATAATACTTGTCATCTTTGCTTCGGTAGACTCCAACCCTTTGTCCATTATGTCGAATAACTCCTGCTTTGCCTTTTTGAATATCTTTTAATTTATCATGTGGAATATTTAGGTGCTCTGATAAGAGGCTAATTGTTATTATAGCCACATCCTTCAAAAGCTTGGGGCTACCGGACAACATCAATCTTCTAGGTTTGAACACATTTCTGTTCTTATTGTCCCTGCCAGTAATCATATCACTAATAATCATAGCAGATACCATAGAACTACTCATTCCCCATTTGTTAAATCCTGTGGCCACATATATATTTGGAGTTCTAACCGAATACCTTCCTATATAAGGTATAGAATCAGGGGTCATACAATCTTGACTAGACCAAGTATACTTAACACTAGTATGGGGATACCACTTCTGTGCCGCCTTCTCAATCTTTCCATAGGCATCTAAAGGTTGATACTTACCAACCCTGTGGCTTCCTCCGCCAAGGATTAAGTAATCATTATATTTTCTAAATGTAAATCCCTTCTGATCTTCATCCAGATACATTCCATCTAGTGGTTGTTTTTTCTGGTCCCATCCTTCCAAAGCTGTTAGATATGACCGTTCCTGATGAAGCCTGATAAAATAATATCCAGGAACATTGATAAAAGGATAGTGGGTAGCAACTACCACCTTCTTTGCCCTTACTTTTCCCCCATCAGTCACGATAAGTCCCTTCTTATTAATCTGTTTTACACGGGTGTTCTCATATATTGTTAATTTACTGGCTACTGCATCTAGGAATTTAAGGGGATGAAACTGTGCTTGATTGTCTAGTCGAATCGCCCCCTTAATCTTAAATGGCAATGTAGTTTCTTTAGTAAATGATGCCGGAAGTCCTAGTCTTAAGGCTGCATCAACTTCCTGTCTAATCTTTTGCTCATCACTTAGACTATAGATATAATTAGGAAAATGCTCAAAATCACAATTAATCTGAAGCTCATTTATGATATCCTTATATTTTTGTATTGCCTCTTGGTTAGCCATGGCATATTCTCTAGCCCTTTGCTCTCCCTTATAAGTTATAAGCTTCTTATAGATTAAACTATGACCTGATGTAATCTTAGCTGTAGTATTCTTTGTTGCTCCACCTCCAGCCTTTCTACATTCTAGCACAACAACTGGCACCCCTCGTGATTGCAATAAATATGCTATAAGCACCCCTGCAAGGCCTCCACCAATAACTGCAACTTCTGTGTTGATTTCTCCTTTTAGGCTAGACCTTAAATCCGTATTACTTATATTATTTTCGTCTGTATCATTACGATATTGCTTCTGAACCCATAAGGATTCTCCACGCTCTATTCCTTCTTCTTTAAATGTTCCATATTCTTTCCATAAGATTCCCATTCTAGCATTCACCTCAATGGCTAGATTAAGCAAAAAACATTTAATTTATACTATATTATTAAATTAATTGCCAAAGAAAATGCAAGAATAGAACTTTATATGTCTTGCCAATCCCCTTATGACCAGGACATTTTTTTACAATTATTTATTGAAAATGAAATTACGGTATGTTATAATCTTCTCGTTCAATATATAAATGATTTGCAGCCGTGGCGGAATTGGCATACGCGCTAGATTCAGGTTCTAGTCCGGGTTAACTGGGTAGGGGTTCAAGTCCCCTTGGCTGCAGTAAACTTCTCTTGGTAATTCTTCTTTGATAAACTTACCTTTCAAATTCCAATACTGGGAAAACTATAGGTACCTCAATATCTTTATTCTCATCTTTCCAATACAAGATATAATCTACCTTTGCACCAATTGGATGGTATCCTTTTTTATTATAAGCAAATAGCTCCTGTTTGAATTTATTAGAAAAACACAGCACTCGGTTACCAGCCAAATCCAAACATCCTGACTCATCTACTTTTAATTCATCACCGCTTTTTAGTCTAGCTACTGTATTTTGCACTCTATAAAAATAGGATAAATATAAATCCCTATGGCGTAGTTGTTTTACTATGCAGTTTGAATCTTTGTTATAAGAATTACTGTATGTATAATTAAATGAATCTATTGTATTATATCCTAAGTTTTCCTTTGAAAAATAATTATTATTATAGTGTATAGTAAGGCTATTTCTTGCTCTAGTCATTCCAACATAGAGTAGACGCCTTGCCTCATCTGTATTTAAGTAATAGTCCCTGAGCAACAATACAACATGGTCAAACTCCCATCCTTTTGATTTGTGTATTGTAGATACAGTGGCTATACCTTGACTCCGATCATAAAAGTCTTCCTCTTTAGATTCATAAATGAATGTTATAAAATCAGAAATATATTTCTGATCAGTGTTAGTAGCCTCAAAATCCTCTAGCAACCGTATACACAAGGGAAGATTTTTACTATTAATATATTCTTTTTCTAGCTGTTTCTTAGCATATACCCAATTTTCATTAGATATTGTATGAGCACCGTCATCAAGACCAAGCACTTCAATAAAATACCGTATCTCAGCCAATTGATTCAATCTAAAGGTATCATTACTTTGAATTACTCTCGTTCTAATTCCATTTTTCTTTAATATCGAAGCAACTTGCAGGACTTCTTCATTTGACTTGGTTAAAAAGCCAGTGGAGCCATAGATACCCTTCCCTATAATTCCTTCCACTGCGGGGATAAGTAATTTATTATTTTTATACTCAATAATATTAATATTTCCGTTCTCTGCTTGAACTGGAACTATGGGCAAATGCTTCATCCGATTAGAAATGCTCTCAACAAATACATTAGCCAACTGAACTATATTAGCTTTGCTCCTATAATTATCCACTAGTTCATAAAGCTTAGAGTTTTCTTCTGACAACAACATTTTCATATGCCTTGAATCCGAGCCTCTAAATGCAAATATATTCTGGTCATCATCCCCAACAGCTATTACTCTCATTTCAGGATTTTTATCTATAAGAGCTTGAATAAGCCTTGCTTCCTTTTCATCCATGTCCTGAGCTTCATCTATTACCAATACCGTCTTGGTTATCCGTGAGGTTTCCACCTCATTATTAAGAATCCTTTCAGTTGCTTCATCTATTACGTCATCAGCCTTTTCAATTGTCCCAATACGACCTAACAAATCAAAGCAATAAGAGTGAAATGTTTTTATTTCAATAAAATTAGCCCCATTTACTAATTTCATTAATCTTTTTTTAAACTCCGTTGCTGCTGCCCTTGAAAATGTCAACATCAGCAATCGTTCATGTTTCACATCTTCCATAAGAAGTAGGGATGCCAGTTTATGAACTAATATTCTAGTCTTACCACTACCCGGTCCTGCTGCAACTACAATATACTGTGACTCCTTGTCATTTATAATCTTTATTTGCGTAGGAGATAATTCTCCAAATAGTTGTCGAAATTTATCAGGAGATAGGTTTCTTCCAATTTCAATAGCCCTTTCATCCTTGAAGTATTTTCTTAGAAATGCACTGTATTCTAGCTGAAAATAGTCATCAACAAAACGCAAGGCCTCTTGGTAGTCTTCCATCATCTTCTTAGCATACTCACCGACAATATGTATCATCTGCGTCTTTTGCTCGTAATACTGTTTCAATTTTTTATAGTCAGTGGCCTTATACCTAATCTTATTATCCTTCTCCAATCGCTGGATACCAATTGCATTATAGGTAATCAAAAATCCTCCCTCTAACTTTAGAGCGCCTATTCTAGAAAGATAAAATAATGCTTCCTCTATCTCAGTGCTTGAGGCTTCTTTCATAAGTAATTGTCTATCAAAATCATATGCTTCTTTAAGCTCAAGTACAGAAAATTCAACTAAGGTTTCATTTTCTGTATTAATTTCATCCAATCTATACATTATAAATTCTGATATATCCCAGCGCTTCTGTGAATCTTTAATTATATCTTCCTTATTATTACGTAGAGTTAGCCTAACATGGTTTTGTGAATACCCTATAGATTCCCTTTTGACAATTCCTTTAATATCCCAGTAATTCAAAAGATTTTTAATCTTATTGGGATTAATTTGCTTAATTCCTGCTGCATCTGTTTTTTCATTTAACTCTTTAAGATTAACATCTATTGACTCCTCGTAAAACTTGTCCAATATAAATTGCTCTAATTCTCGGTAGCATGCCAGAATGTTCATTCCCTTCTTAGCTTTTCCCTCATCAAAGAATGCTGTCAAATCCTTAGCATCTGTTAATACTCTTATATCCCTAAGCCTCTGAACTATATTTAACACCTTACTTTTTGGGATTCCTAAAGCTTCAGCTATGTAATCCACCCTAGATTCAGCCGTCTGGACATCCCCACGTTTTCTACTTCTACTAGCTATCAACTTGCTAATAATGCGGACTGCCTGTTCTTCATCTTCCTTATTAAACTCACTAGAATTTCTTATTTTATTTGCTGCTTCCATAACAGATTTCGCATTTATACTATCTGCATATATATGTGGCATATTCTGTCTACGCTTAATATATCCTGCTTCTTCTAATGCTAGAATTGCTGTCTTTACACGGGTTTCAATCTGCTTAATGTTATCATCCCACCCAGCTTCTCTTGCAATCTCCAGTGCGGAACTAGACATTTTAGAGCGGCTTCTTGTAGCATTCTTAATAGCCCTCCAAATCTGTTGAATTTCATCTTGAGTAATCTTGGTTTGATTTAATTGTAGAAAATGAGCATTTAAATCTTCATCGTTATATAGTATATAACACTCCGCTGTAATACTTTGATCTCGACCCGCACGACCTGCTTCCTGAACATAGTTCTCCAAGGAGTCAGATATATCATGGTGAATGACCATACCTACATCCTTCTTATCTACTCCCATACCAAAAGCCGAGGTAGCAACCATAATACCGACTTCCCCTCGTATAAAAGCATCTTGATTTTCACTTTTTTCCTTTTTGTCCATTTGACCATGATAGGCTTTTGCAGGAAAGCCATCCATACTGAGCTTCTCTGCTAGTTCTGTTGCACGACGTGTTTTTGATACATAAATAATTGTCGGACATTGTTTGTACTCCAAAAGGTTTCTTAAGGCATTATATTTTTCATCCTTTTCTTTTTTTATTACTGTATAACTTAGATTCTTTCTACCTGCTTTTGCAGTAAATAACTCTAATTCAAGGTCTAAGTTCTTATGGAAATACTCCTTAATATCATCAATTACATTCTGTTTTGCTGTTGCAGTAAAACAAGACACAGGAATCATGTCATATAAATTTTTCTTTTTACATAGATTTCTTATAAACTCTCCAATATACATATAATCCACACGAAAATCATGTCCCCATGCAGAGAAACAGTGAGCTTCATCTATAACAAATCTGCTTATTTTTCGACCTAATAATAAACGCTCTATGGTTCTCGAGCGAAGAGATTCAGGTGATATATAAAGCAAGCTGACCTCACCTTCCTCGACACGCCTAAGTGCTTCTGCTCTTTCAATTGGATCCAGCAATCCATTGATACTGACAGCATCTGTTATCTGCTTCTCTTCTAAATTATCTACTTGATCTTTCATCAAAGACTGTAATGGGGATATGACAACAGTTAGTCCCTTTGTATACTTTCCTGCCATTAGAGCTGGAATTTGAAAGGTAATAGATTTTCCTCCACCTGTTGGAAATATAGCTAGTAATGACTTATTATTAATTGCAGCCTTAACTGCTTGCTCTTGCAATGGTACTCCATCAAAGGAGCGATATTCATCATATCCAAAAAAATTCTTCAGACCCTTCTTTGCGTCCAATTTCTCATTACAGTAATTGCATCCCCTAGTACACGGAGTTCCTCTTAGACGGTTCATAATTTGATCTATCTTAGGGTAATTTATAACGATCCATCTTGGTGTTATTGAGTATTCATCATCAGCCTGAATTAAAGCCAGGCAATAGGCAAGTTCAAGAGGTGATTCTCTAATAATTTTATTTATATCAATATTACTACATATCTTATCCTTAAAATAATCCATAATCCTTACATGAATTGCTTCCATATTGATCTGATAATCCATAATATATTTAAAGAAAGCACGGAATTCCACAGCATCCTTAAGCAAAGCATAATATATCCTCTTTAAGGAATTTGGTAGTGCTCGAAAGGCTTCTACTTGGTCAAAGAACAGGTTCTTGGCTTTCTTTGAATCATTAAGTGGATTGTTTAACTCATCTACCTGAAGCTTGTCATCCTTAACCAGTGCATGATAAGGTTTCTGAGGAAATAACAAGGGAGAAAGGTACAAGGTATCTATAACATTACAGTTCTCAATAAAATCTTCATAGTCTCCATACCCCATAGAGTTATATAGGAATTTCATATCATGATAAATTACATTGTGTCCGCATAAATATTCCTCACCTTTTATAAACTCCTTAAATTCACCAATTGAAGTTGTGTGTAAGGAATCGCCATTAAGTTTTACAGCTCCAAAATCCAATATTCGATTTGTCTCTGGTGACACTTCCGTATCAATAAATGTAATCTTCTTCATATGTATACTTCCTTACAAATTATCAATTCCAATATTTCGACAGCATTTGATTTGTTTTGGCATAATATGTTATTATCTGTATTTTATAATATTCCCTTTTAATTGTAAAGCCACGCAGTGAATGCTTTAATAAAGAGCCTAGAACTTACATGGTTTTGATGTATATTGTATTCTTTTGCATATTATTGTATAATGTATTTTAGAGCTTACAAAACCTTCCTATTCTAGTAATAAGATGTAAGAAGCACCTGCATAACTCTAAGCATCAATACTATATGATAAGGAGATATCAATATGAAGTATGACGAAAGCAATGTAAGTAATAAAAGCCAATTAAAAACCCTTGTTTACCTATTAATATTCGGGAAGCTTGGCATTCATCGTTTTTATGTTGGTAAGTACATAACTGGTCTATTATTTTTATTAGTTGGTGTAACACAAGCTGTTCTTAGATTTGTAAAAGGCCCTGATTTTTTAAGCATTTCAGTTGGTCTGCTCTCATTAATTATGTTTTTTGTAGATATAATCTTAATATATACTGACAAGTTTACCGATAAAGAAGGTTGTTTTGTACTAGGTGCTGAAAGAATAGCTATTATTGAAGGTGAAGGAGACTTTGAAAAACTTAGATTCATTTCTAAGATAGATAAATTCGCATTAATATTATTAATAGTAGCTGTTAATATTACTTCTTTCTTGCTAAAGATCATCTAACTTCTAATTAAATCGTACGGCATATATAATCATCCTAGGCACCCACTTTTGTGGGTGTCTTTTTTCTTGAATGGATTCTTTGATAATTGCTTTCTTATGATATGATATAATATTCATGAACAAGCTAACTAATCCCATAGTTTCAAATATAGAAAGGCATTACTTATGAAATTAAATTATGACAGTTATATAGGCACATTTATTAGTAGACCTAATCGCTTTATCGCACATATAGATCTAGATGGCGAGGAGGTTATAAGCCATGTACCAAATACCGGTCGAATGAAGGAACTCTTATATC
This sequence comes from Clostridiales bacterium, assembly GCA_012520635.1. Taxonomy (GTDB): domain Bacteria; phylum Bacillota; class Clostridia; order Lachnospirales; family Lachnospiraceae; genus Mobilitalea. Next base: position 14,167 of record JAAYNY010000052.1, read on the forward strand.
CTGGTGTTCCTGTTCTACTTTCTTTTCATAATTCACCTACTAGGAAAACCAAATACGAGCTAAGAATGATTCAAAAGAAAGGCCAGTGGATATCAACGGATTCCATGCTTCCCAATGCATTAGCTTATGAAGCCATTGAAAATGATGTAATAAAAGAACTAACTGGCTATTCCCTAATTAAGAAAGAGGTTACATACCAAAATAGTCGATTTGATCTACAATTATCAAACCCTACTACGGACAAGGAACTTCATGATAAGACTAACACTAACTATAATGGACAGGCTTGTTTTGTAGAGGTTAAAGGGGTAACTTTAGAACATGAAGGGTGGACTTACTTTCCTGACGCTCCAACTGAACGAGGAAGAAAGCATATTGCTGAACTTATACATGCTGTAAATAATGGATATAGAGCAGTTCTACTATTTGTTGTCCAGCTAGAATATGCTAATGGTTTTACCCCCAACAAGGTGACAGACCCTGCTTTTGCCGAGGTAGTTGAAGAGGCAATTAATGCAGGGGTTGAAGTCTTAGTATATCGCTGCAAGGTCTCACCTGATGAAGTAAAAATTACAGAGAAAATTCCTCTAGTATTATAATTAAGATTCTTAACTTAAAAAGGCAGTCTTAGCTGCCTTTTTAAGTTCTTAGGAGGTATTTATTATTGGATTTTAAATACTTTAACTGTCTCTTTAAGATTTTTAGCTTCATTACCTAGTTGGTGGGCTGCATTATTTAACTGCTCTACTGATAATAATTGGCTTTCTGCTGTAGTACTTACTTCTGTTGATGCAGCAACTGTTTCCTCCAGTGTGGCTGAGATACTTTCTATGGCTGTTAATGTATCATTTTTTGCATTGCTTATATTATCAATTCCAGAGCTTATATTAGATAGCTTGTCCACAAGGTTCTCAACATGCCTATTTATACTATCAAATGCCTCCATTGTATCCAGTAATGCATCCTCCTGTGTTGCCACGATACCTTCAGCTTGTTTTGCAGCATCTACACTCCTTTTGGTCTTATCTTGAATTCTCTTGATCACTTCACTGACACGGCCCGATTCCATAGAGGATTTATCTGACAGCTTACGTATTTCTTCTGCCACAACAGCAAATCCCCTCCCCGCCACCCCAACTCTGGCGGCTTCTATGGTGGCATTCAGGGATAGAAGTTTTGTTTGGTCAGTAATTTCATCCATTGCCCTTATAATATCTATAATAGCTTCTGATTCTGTCTCTAAACTTTCAATATTATTTATTACATGCTGGGTTATATTACTGGTATCCTTTGTCTTGTAACTCAAATGTTCAATTACATGTAGCCCATCTTTTACTATAGCTTTCGTATTATTTGCTATATTACTAATTTGCCCCGTACTATCCTGAACCATATTTATCTGCTTTGCTAAGTCTGCCATTCTTAGCAAGCAACTTTCTGCATCGGATGCCTGCTGAGATACCCCTTGCTCTATATCTGTCACTGCACTGGCTATATTTTTTGAGGATACTAATAGCATTTCAGATGCTTCAGCCACGTCTCCGGCAGATAATGCTGTACTATTACTTACTCCTAACATCTTCTGAATTAATGATCTCATATTAAAGATCATATCATTAATGCTTTTTCCTAATGTTTTGAATTCATCTTTTCTTTTTATATTTAACTTAGCTGTCAGATCCCCAGTAGACACCACTGATAGAGCTTTATTTGTACGATTAATTACCTTTCCTATTCCACTTGAAATAATTAGTCCTACCAACAATGCAACCACACATGATAATATTACAATAATTATTGTTAGGAATTTTACATCCTCTGCCTGCCTAATAATCTCTGTCCTTGGAATAAGAGTAAATACTGTGGCATTTCCAATAGATAACTTGGAATAAATGAAATAATAATCCTGATTGTTAAACACTACATATTCTGAGCCTAATTTTTTATTATTCATTAAAGCATTTTGATAAAAAATCTCCTTAGTCAAATCAAAGTCTTCCATAGACTTTCCACTAAGCAAGGCTTTGCCGTCATTGGTAACAAATCCTGTAATACTATTGTCTCCAAAGTTGGTTTTTTTAAGGATATCTACTACGAATGTTCTTTCAATATCTATAA
>JAAYNY010000053.1 GCA_012520635.1 Clostridiales bacterium
AGTATTTTCCATCACAAATAATATATCTAGCAGATAACCCAACACCATTATTATCAATGTAATGCTCGACTAATACTTCTTTTAATTTAGATTCTCTAAGAGCAAAATCATAAGCATTCCTTAATTCTTCTTCATTATAGCAAACACTTATACCTATAGAACTGGCACCATCTACCGGTTTAACGATTACTGGATATTCAATATGATTTAGGTTGGCCGAAGCTATATCTTCTTTTATTTCATAATCTTTAACCCTAGGAACGTCAAATTCATCACATAATTGCTTAAACTTTTTTTTATTTGAACAAATCTCCCATTGTTCGCTTGTAAAGTAAAAAGGGAAATCCATCAATTCACAAACTTTCATACAGTTTTGTAAGTTAAATTCACTTGGTCCACAGAAAACACCATCTATTTTGTTCTCATTAATATACTTTACTAATGCATTATAATCTGTAGTACTAATTTTTACATCGAAGTCTGCAATACTTTTAGATACACCTTCATCTTGATCATCAGCAACAAATACTGTAACTCCCATATTTTGAGCTACCCTCACAACATCCAACGAGGCTGTAGTTCCACCCAAGACTAACAATTTCTTATTCATTAACTAGTGCTCCTTATTCAGTTTCGATATATATTTCTTTTTTTAATAACACTTGGAATAGTCAACAAAAAAATCTTCGCATCTAAACAGAAACTAATATTATCAACATAATAACAATCATGAGTAAGTTTTTCTTCAGGCTTGATAGAATTCCGATATAAAACCGCCGTATATCCGGTAATTCCTGGTCGTACAGTCAATCGTTTTTGTTGTTTTGCATTCAAGTCGTTCCATGTATAATCATCTTTGGGTATTGCTGCTCTAGGCCCAACCCAGCTCATATCTCCCTTTATTATATTCAAAATTTGTGGCAATTCATCTATTGAAGTAGCTCTAATCAAACGTCCTACCTTTGTAACTCTATGATCTCTTGGACTATTAAATGTTGTATTATCAGGATTTCTAATATCTTCAGAATCCACTTTCATCGAACGAAATTTATACATATGAAAAACTTTACCATTCAGACCACGTCTTTTTCCTAAATAAAATACAGGACCACGATCTTCAAGCCTGATCAGAGGACCAAAAACAAGTAACGCGATAACAAATATAGGCAATACAATTATTGAAATTAGAAGATCAATAAATCGTTTAATTACTGACGTATACAAAAAAGCCTCCGCTAATCTTGGATAGCTACATCTATAGTAACTGATTCTAAAGCGCGTTCACATATCCGAACCGCTTTTTCTGGTTTATTAGATTGAGCTATTACGTATCCTACACGAAAGTCACTTGACTTAAAAACATCTACTGAATCGCCAACACCTTTAAAAAAGCCAATCTTTATTACACCTGTGATTTCATGTGCTTCTTTTAGTCCTGAAATTTTGGTAATTTTTCCTCTCTTAACTGGGAAAAAACGTATTGCGGATCCGCAAGATAATTTGGGTGTCAAATCCGGTTTTTCTCCCAGAGCAATTTGAATAGTTGCTTTTACCAAATCTACACCTGTTGAAAGAGGTACAAGATGACTAGTAATAAAATCACCTCCGAGACGTGCTCCTAGCTCAACAAGCTTTGGTCCTTTATTAGTTAGAATTATCTCGACATGAGCCACACCATCAGAAATACCTACAGCTTGACAAGCTTTTATTGCTAACGCTTCTATCTTTCGAAGATCTTGAACGGGTAATCTAGAAGGTTCATTGTGCCCCATTTCTACAAAATGCGGAGGACCTGAAGTTAACTTATCAGTAACTGCTACAACATGTGCTATTGAATTTACAACTGCAATTTCCACGCTTACCTCATCGCCCAATAGGTATTCTTCAAGGATAAGACCCCCAGAAGAAGCTTGTGTGGAACTAAATTTGACAGCAGTTTCAAGCTCAGTTGGATCGTTGATCAGGATTACCCCTCTGCTGCCCGAATTATCAATCGGCTTGCAAACACATGGATAACTTAATTTATCTTCAATTAAGTTCAGATCAAAAATACTTTTAAGGTGAAAAAACCATGGATGATTTACATTTTCTTTAGCAAAAGCTTTCATCATTTCTACTTTATCCGTTGATTTAATAGCAGTATCATAGGTTATTCCGGACAAACCCAATTTTTCACAAGCGTAGGCAACAGACTTCATAGGTTTATCAGTTGCCATGGTCATTATTCCATCGGCCTTAAAGTCTTTAGCTGCTAAGAGAACGCCTTGCTCATCGATAGTACTAACATTATAGTATCTGTCTGCATATTGTATACCAACAGCCGCTTCGTTATAGTCTACCACTGCTACGGACAATCCCATTTCTTTTGCTTTTTTAATTGCCGGTACTTGTAAAATAGACGCACCTAAGACAACTATTCTATTCATATATTATCCCTTAATCTAAAACAACTCTATTAATCAAATATCTTCGTTTGCAAAATCTTTTTAAATAATGTGAATAAAAAGACTAAATGGCATACTGTCATAACTCATATTATACCAGAAAGTCTATATTTCAATAGTTTTTGCCTGTTTAGTAATATTGATAATATTATATTCATCTAAACAAGTATTGCAAAGATATAAAATCATATAGAAATTATCCTCAGATGTGCTCAAACAAAATCATTCCACCTTTACGGGTGTAACCGCTATCCCAGAGTCTATGGAATGAGAACCAGACGGCTTTTCCGTAAGAGATAACTTTTACATTGAGATCTGTTTCCGTTTTCTCATAGCCGGAGATCCAGAACCAATGCCAAGAATAGTCATCGAGTGATTTATCTTTATGCTGTAGCAGCAGAAAAGGAACCGGCATA
>JAAYNY010000054.1 GCA_012520635.1 Clostridiales bacterium
AGGTTTTACTAAGAAAGTTATGGAATTTGTCAGACAAGAGGTTCAAGGTTTTGGCTATCAATGTGAGATGAACCAAAAGGGTGGACTTATTATTACAGTTGAAGGAAGAAGTGATGAAACCATAGGTCTGTCAGCCCATGTAGATACTTTAGGAGCAATGGTTAGGTCAATTGATGGTGATGGAACATTAAGATTTACCATGGTAGGTGGATATACCATGCATAGTGTTGAAGGTAGCTACTGTAAGATACATACCAGAGATGGAAGGGTATATACAGGCACAATCCTTATCAAAAGTTCCTCAGTCCATAGTTATGATGATGCTAGAACTATGGAAAGAAGTGAAAAAAATATGCTGGTTCGTATAGATGAGATGGTAGAAAGCAGAGAGGATGTACTTGGCCTAGGTATTAATAGTGGGGACTATATTAGCTTTGATGCAGAATATGAATATACTGAGAAGGGATTTATAAAATCAAGGCATCTTGATGATAAAGCATCCGTTGCAGTTATACTAGGAATGCTAAGGGAGATGTCGAAGAAGAAAGAGATTCCCAATAATCGTATTAAGATACTAATAAGTAATTATGAGGAAGTAGGATTTGGAGCTAGTTGGATACCTGAGGATATCACTGAAATTCTGGCTGTAGATATGGGAGTTGTGGGAGATGACCTTAATGGCTCAGAATATAAGGTGTCTATCTGTGCCAAGGATTCCACAGGTCCTTATGATTATGATATGACAGGCAGGCTTATAGACTTAGCAAAAGAAAATAAAATTGATTATGTAGTGGATATATTTCCCCATTATGGTTCAGATGTATCAGCAGCTCTTAGGGGTGGTCATAATATCAAGGGTGCATTAATAGGACAAGGAGTCCACTCTTCCCATGGTATGGAGCGTACTCATATTAAGGGGCTGGAGAACACCTTAAAGCTGATACAAGCATATATTGGACTAAAATAATTTATATAAATATTATATAAATATTATATAAATATCAATAACACAGGAGATTTTGCTGATGGAAGATTGGCGAAATCTTCTTTTTTTATATTGACAAAATAATGTTTAGGGTGTTATAGTGTATATAGACGGTATACACACTATAACACCCTAATATTTTTATAAGAAAGAATAAACAGATAATTATCTATTATTATGAAAAGGAGAATAATCCATATGATAAGAAAAAGTTTACTTGGATTATGTGAAATTATATGAATATTTTAATTAGTAATTCCAGTGATAAACCAATTTATGAGCAAATCACCATACAATTAAAACAAATGATTATCAGTGGGGAACTTAGATCAGGTGATCAGCTTCCCTCAATGAGGATGCTTGCTAAAGAACTTCGTATTAGTGTGATAACTACCAAAAGAGCTTATGAGGATTTGGAAAGGGATGGATTTATATATACAGTAGTAGGTAAGGGTAGCTATGTAGCGGATAAGAATATGGAGTTTGTCCGTGAGGAACAACTTAAGCTTGTGGAGGAACATTTGAATAAGGCGGTAGATGGTGCTAAGGCTGGTGGCATTAGCCTAGATGAATTACTAGAAATAATCAGAATGATATATGAGGAGGAGTAGGATGGTAGCTAATACTCAAAAAAATGCAATTGAAGTAGATAATATTACTATAAGATATGATGATTTTACATTAGATAAAGTTAGTTTTAATGTTCCTTCTGGATCCATAATGGGTTTTGTAGGTGAGAACGGAGCAGGTAAAACCACCACAATAAAAGCAATACTAGATTTAATTCGTACAGAAGAAGGTTCCATACGTATATGGGGAAAACCATCAAAAAACCTGCATAAAGATTTAAAAGCCATGATAGGAGTTGTTTTTGATGGAAGCAATCTTCATGAGAATCTAACAGTAGATAATGTGAATTTTATTATGTCGGACATTTATCCTAATTGGAGACCAAAGGTATTTTATAATTATGTGGAGAAGCTAAAACTACCTAAGAATAAAAAGTTTAAAGAGTTTTCACGAGGTATGAAAATGAAGTTATCTATTGCCATAGCCTTATCTCATGATTCAAAGTTGTTAATTTTGGATGAAGCTACAAGTGGGTTAGATCCTATGATTAGAGATGAGATATTAGATATCTTCATGGAATTCATACAAGATGAAGAACATACTATATTTTTCTCCACTCATATTATAAGTGATATAGAAAAAATTGCTGATTATGTTACCTTTATACACGATGGGAAAATTGTCTTTAGTGAAAGTAAGGATGAATTAATATATAACCATGGAATAATACCTTGTCGCAAGGAAGATGTACAAAAGATCGATAAGAGATTTATAGTGGGAACTAGACAGAGTAACTATGGTGCAGAAGTTATGATAAGAAATGTTGATGAGTTTAAAAGAAAAAATAGAGAATTTATTCCTGAAAGGACATCTATTGAAGAGATTATGCTTTATATCAGTAGGGGGAAGGAGAGTGTTTAGATGAAAGGATTAATAATTAAGGACCTTATAAATATGAGCAAAAGCATTAAGATAGTATTAGCTTTAGCAGTGTTTTATGGGGTTATGGCTTTTAGCACAGAGAATCCTAGTGGTTTTGCTAGTATCATTTTATTAGTACTAGCCATGTCGATGTTAAGTACTTATACCTATGACGAGATGGCTAACTGGGATATTTATGCCTTAACTTTACCTATTAGCAGGGATAATATAATTCAAGCAAAATATATATTTATGATAATAATTTCTTTGTTAGGGTTTATCTTAAATGGCTTGACCTTGATCTTGATAAATTGGCTGACTAAAGCCAGTGGTGTATTTGATGGGCTTGTTTATGTGGCATATGGAACAGCTATTGTAATATGGTTTTATTCAATAATTATTCCAGTTATTACAAAGGTGGGGATTACTAAAGCAAGATTATATATTGTTTTATTTTACACAATACCTTTTTTATCTGGAACCTTTATCTTTAAGCAAATTAAAAAGTTACAACCAGAGCCTCCAGAAGGACTGGTTAAATTTTTAGAGATACTTATTAGGAATGTAGACACTATAATACCTATTTTAACTATCGTATTACTTGGGATATCTTATTATATCTCTGTTATGATTTACCGCAAAAAGCAGTTCTAGATACCTCACCATTTTGCATATTTTTCATAGAATATTATGTGATCATGTATGTAGAAAGAGGTTAATTTAATTGAAGGAAGATAAAGAAGGAAAAGTTAATGGTGATGGGCAGCAGGATATGACCTATCAGCAATTTACCCCAGAAAGAGGTGGGTTGCCACCGGGACAAGGCCGTCCAGGTCAGGGAGCATTTCCTCCAGGCATGCAAGGCCCAGGAACAGGCCAGAGACCTCCAAGTACGCCAAGTCCAGGACCAGGTCAGAGACCTCCAAGTACGCAAGGGCCAGGATCAGGTCAGAGACCTCCAGGAATGCAAGGTCCAGGACCAGGTCAGAGACCTCCAGGAATGCAAGGGCCAGGACCAAGCCAGAGACCTCCAAGTATGCCAGGTAATCAACCACCGTCTGCACCTCCACGGTTTACTCCACAGCTTCCTAGAGAAGAGGAACAGCAATTGTTCTCTGATCCGTCTAGGTCAGGGGGACCTTTTTCTGGAAGGATTATAGATTTACGAAGACGACCAAGGAATTTTAATAATTGTCTTAACAGATTTACTTATGTGTGGTTGGTGAATGGTGATAACTTCTGGTTTTATCCTACAATTGTTAGACGTAATTTTGTCGAAGGTTTTCGTTGGCGTAGGAATAGATGGGAATACGATAGAATATATACTAATAGGGTATTATTTCATAGCTGTTTTTAAAATGGCTAATTACATTTACTAATAATAAGTAATAATAAAAGGGTAGTTTCAAATATTTTAAGTTATACTTAATAATATTTGAAACTGCCCTTTATTTGATGTAGATGTATGAAAAAAAGCACCTATTAATAATATTTATTTAATAAATCAAATATTTAAACAATATTATTTGTATTAATATGCAAAATGTTGTAAAATACAAATATGTAAATAATGTGATTAAAATAGATAATATTTTTTAGTTTTCTTCAGAATGGAGTTGTTTATGGCAAAGAAAGAGGAATTTGGAAATAATAATATAGGGGCTACACTTCAATATTATAGGGAAAGTTACCGTATATCACAAAGAAAGTTGTGTCATGGGCTTTGTTCTATATCGACCTTATCCAGAATAGAAGCGGGGGAAAGGGATGCAGATACCCTTTTATTAGAAACTCTTTTAGAGCGTCTAGGGAAGGTTCCAAATCAATTTGAACTTATACTTAGCGATTTTGACTATGAAGCTTATCTTATGAGAAATGAAATACTTCAGAAAATTGAAGAGAAAGATATTGATAGAGCCTATAGATTAATTGATTCATATGAAGAAATAATTGATTACAAGGTATCTCCGCACAAACAGTTCATAATGGTTAGTCAAGCCCATCTTAATGAATTAGAAGGTGGAAAGGTTGAAACAACTATTGACTTGCTATTAGAAGCTATATCCTGTACAGTACCTGATTTTAATACAAAAGAGTTATCTGATTATTTTTTAAGCAATTCGGAATTTAATATAATAATAGATGTATTGCAAAAGATGATTGAAGCTAAAATGATAGAAAAGGCAGATAAAATTCTGGATCAAGCTATAGATTATCTGTTTTGGCACTCTTATATGGAGAACACCAAAAGACTTTATCCTAAAGTTGCAGCCATAGGAGGAAAGTTTTATTTGGAGAAAAAAAAGTACGATAAAGCTATGGAATTATGTGAAAAGGGGCTTGAGAGCCATAAAGGTAGCTACAATATGGAGTATCTAGGTGAACTTTTGTACATAAAAGCCTTCATTACAGAAGTTAACTTGAAGGCTGAAGGTGATTGGAAGGATAGGAAGAAGAATAAATGTCTTCAGCTATTCTTAGAAGCTTATCATGTGTTGGACTTTTCTGGTTATGACATTGAAGCAGATAGGATTCGAACACATTTAGAGGAGGTGTATCAATGGGAAGATATAGATTAGGTGATATTATTCGAATGACTAGAAAATCTCTATCAATTACTCAAGACCAATTAAGTGAGGGTATCTGTTCTGTGGAAACCTTATCAAGGGTAGAAAGCGGAAAGCAAAATCCTAGTAAGGATGTATATGAGCTTCTTATGGAACGTATGGGAAGGATTAGAGAGCGTGCATATTCTATGCAATCTGTTTCTGATTTTAAGGTGTTAGAACTTATAAGGCGATATGAACAATGTAT
>JAAYNY010000055.1 GCA_012520635.1 Clostridiales bacterium
CAGTTATTGGTTAGATTGCATCTACCTTTACCGGTAATATATAATTTTTTACCAAGCTTTTCATTTTTCTCAAAGAGTGTAACTTTATGTCCATTTCTTCCGGCCGCAATAGCTGCCATCATTCCGGAGGCTCCTCCTCCAACTACAAATATTTTTTTCATATTTACCACCTGATTTTAGATTATCTAAGAATAGCACAAATTTAGGTAATTGTCGAATACCTTTTTTAGTATTGCAATTACCTAAACCCCACTAGCAGATTTCTATTAATAAACCTGCTTATATATGATTTATTTGTTGTAATTAGTCCTCATGATATACTTCATCAATATCCAGCTCTATATGACCGCTAGAATACGGACCGCCCTCGACTCTATATATTACCTTATTAATATCGTCAAGATTCTCAGTAAGACTCTGTGCAATTGCATTTAATATTGCGATTTCAAAACCTGATCCAACATTATTAAGGGGTGCCTTGTCTGAATAAAAACTTACAATAACCGTATCACCTTCAGTTGTTACATTCTCAATTCCAATTAATAATGACTGATCAGCCATAGCATCTACTACTGCGTCAACAACTAATTTAGTAGTGATTTCCTTATCAGCTGGTACCAAGGCAGTGACAGGTTCTAGTTCGGATTCTGTATTAACTGTATAGATTAGTAATTCTGTATTCTGAACAGGTTGTATAACCGTGGGAGTAGGTTCATCATTATCTAAACCTTCTTCATTATCTATAGCAGTTGTTATTGGCTCATCATTGTTGTTTTCCAAATCTGTAGTGTCTTTGATATCATCTTCCGTAGATATATTTTCTGTTTCATCAGAATCTTTAAAGGTTTTCAACCTTATATTATTACATCCTGCAAACATTAAAACACTTGTTAATATAAGTATCAATACTAAGTACTTATTGTAATATTTCATAGTATTCTCCTTTCAAGAAACTAACAATAATAATGTAAAATTACTATCGATTGATACTAGAATATTCTATAACTGTGTCATTTCTATGGTATTATTTCATCAAAAATGTGTTATTATCCATAGATTTCTACTATACATCGCCTTATTAGGTCAATTGCAGCTATAACACTTTGCTCACGAACCTTCTCACGATTTCCTCTAAAATTGTATTTGTTGACAAAAACATCACCATCAATAAAGCAAGAAATATAGACAAGTCCTACTGGTTTCTCCTCTGTTCCACCGCCAGGTCCTGCAATACCTGTAATAGCTACACTTACATTACTAGAAGAGGCTTTTGCTGCACCTATGGCCATTTCTTTAGCCACTTGTTCACTTACGGCACCGTAAGCCTTAAGAGTACTTTCTTTTACATTTAGGTATTTCATCTTAGCTTGGTTTGAATAAGTAATAAATCCCTCAGTAAATATGTCTGATACACCGGCAACATTTATAATTCTCCCAGCCACCAATCCTCCTGTACAGGATTCTGCACAAGATAGGGTCAGATTATGATCAGACAGAAGTCTTACAACTACTTCTTCTAAGGTCTCCTCCTCGATTAAGCTATAAATATTATTAGCAAATCGGGCTTGCAACTGACTTATTACTGGTTCTAAGAGTTGCTCTGCCTCTTTAGAGCTATTAGCAGAGGCCGTCACACGAAAATGAACCTCCCCGTTTTTGGCATAAGGGGCTATGGTTGGATTAGTTTGATTATTAATCAGGTCAATAATCATGGTTTCAGCCTTTGCCTCACCAATCCCACAGGTTTTTACCATCCTTGATAGGAATACTTTGTCTTGAAGTTTTTGCAAGTACGGTAACATTTTATCTTCAAACATTGGAATCATTTCCCGAGGAGGACCTGGTAATAATACAAATACATTATTCTTATCTTCAACTATATACCCGGGAGCTGTTCCATTATCATTATCAATAACTAAGGAATCTTTTATTTTCAATGCCTGTTTCCAATTGTTTTCAGTAATTTTATTTTTAAAGTAGGACATGATTCTGTCTTTGGAGTACTCATCCATAATCAGTTCTTTGTTAAGTAGACTTGCTAGGGTTTCCTTAGTTATATCATCACTGGTAGGACCTAGTCCTCCGGTAAGAATAATAATGTCAGCCCTATGCCTGGCAGTATCTATAGCCTCATATAATCTATCTTTATTATCTCCAACAGTAACCTGGTGATACATTGAAAATCCAAGTCCTGCACATTGAATGGCCAAATAATTGGCATTTGTATTTACTATATTGCCCAGTAGAAGCTCTGTACCAACACTGATTAATTCTACAGTCATCTATAAAGCCTTCCTTTATTATTTTTTATTTTTAATTAGATAAAAGTTGACGATTTTTATATAAGTAATCAACTAGTGATATTACAGTTAATGCCATAGCAAGATATATTGATATTACTTCAAGTACATTAATAAATGAAATATCCAGATTAATTGTAAGCAAGATACTCATGACAACCTGAACATTAGTCTTTATTTTACCCCACCAACTGGCAGCTAATACAACATTATTATCGGAAGCTATTAGTCTAAAACCACTTATTATAAATTCCCTTGCTATAATAATAATTGCAATCCAACTGGGAATCTGATTAAACTCAACAAAGCAAATAAGAGCAGAACATACTAGCAACTTATCAGCTATAGGATCCATAAATTTACCAAAGTTGGTTATAAGGTTATGTTTTCTAGCAATATAACCATCAACTGCATCTGACAAGGCTGCCACTGTAAATATAATAGTGGCTATTAATCTTGCATTTGGTATCTGTGGTATTAACATAAATACTAAATATAAAGGTATCATTAAAACTCTTGTGATTGTTATTTTATTGGGCAAATTCATCATCTGCACTTCCTTTCACAATTTCTCCAATTAAATCATAATTCCTTGCTCCGGTAACCTTAACTTTAAAAATATCACCAGATATAAGCTCTTTATTTGAATTTATGAAAATATAACCGTCCACATCAGGAGTGTCCATATAAGTTCTTCCCACATATACATCTTCTTTGTCAGTAATTCTTCCGTCTATGATAACATCCAGTGTCCGTCCCACATGTAAGGAAGATGAATCAAATGCAATGGATTGTTGTAACTCCATTAGCTCTTCTTGTCTTTTTTTCTTTGTAGATTCTGGAATTTGAGGCTTTAATAAAGCCGCTGGCGTATCTTCTTCCTTGGAATAAGTAAATACACCTAATCTGTCAAATTTTAGCTCTTTAATAAATTCCATAAGTTCATTATGTTCATCTTCTGTCTCAGTTGGAAATCCTGTAATTAATGTGGTTCTTAATGATATATCAGGTATCTTATTTCTTAATTCAGTAATTTTACCGATTAATTCTTCTTTATGAGTTCTTCTACCCATTAACTTTAATATTCTATCAGAGCAATGCTGAATTGGTATATCAAGATAGTTGCAAATCTTTTCTTCCCTTGCAATGGTATCAATTAATTCAGATGTAATTTCTTCTGGATAGCAATATAGAATTCTTATCCATTCAATGCCCTGGATACGGCATAACTTCTCAAGTAAGGTGGGTAGGGATTTTTTGCCGTATAGATCCACTCCGTAAAGAGTAGTTTCCTGGGCAACCAATATTAATTCTTTAATACCCTGGGAAGCAAGAAATTCTGCTTCAGATATTAGTTCCTCCATATCTCTGCTTCTATAATTACCTCTTACCTTTGGTATGATGCAATAGGTACAGTGTTTGTCACAACCTTCTGCAATCTTAAGATAAGAATAGTGTGTTCCGGTTGATAATACTCTTTTTGATTTACTTTTTGGAAGTTCTTTCAAATCGGCGAAATATGTATACTTCTGTCCCTTTATTACTTGCTCAATAACCCCAACAATTTCTGTGAAACTGGTGGTGCCAAGGAGGGCATCTACTTCAGGAATTTCTTCTAAAATCTCATTCTTATACCTTTCTGCTAAACAACCGGTAACTATTAAGGCCTTTAGTTTACCATTTTTTTTGTGCTCTGCCATCTCAAGGATTGATTCAATACTCTCCTCTTTGGCATCATTAATAAAGCAGCAGGTATTAACAATAATAACATCTGCCTCTACATCATTATCAGTAATATTGTATCCATTATCTTTAAGGATACCTAACATGTTCTCGCTGTCTACAAGATTTTTGTCACAACCTAGTGAAATAAAAAATATGTCCATAAACTCTCCATTTAAATAATTTTTGTGAATTTTATTATATCATCTACCTATTTTAACAGTTTCAATTACTTTAAACAAGATTTATTTGCTCATGGCAGATTCTACACAATTATACATTAACATAGCAATTGTCATAGGACCAACTCCGCCGGGAACTGGAGTAATAGCACTAACCTTATCTACTACATTATCAAAATCCACATCTCCACATAATTTGTTATTCTCATTACGATGGATACCCACATCTATAACAACTGCTCCTTCTTTAACAAATTCCCTTGTTACAAACTCAGCTTTGCCAATGGCTACTATAAGAATATCAGCCCTACTTGATATTTTAGCAAGATCCTTAGTTCTAGAATGGCAGACAGTAACCGTTGCATTCTCTCTTAACATAAGCATGGCCATAGGCTTACCTACAATATTGCTTCTTCCTATAACAACACATTCTTTTCCTTCAATGGGAATATTATAGCGCTTTAGAAGTTCTATAACACCTGCAGGTGTACATGAGATAAATCCCCTTTGTCCAATACTAAGCCTTCCAACACTCTGGGGATGAAAGCCATCAACATCTTTATCTGGGGAAATAGCTTCTATGATTTTGTCCTCATTAATATGTTTTGGTAAAGGCATCTGTACAAGTATACCATTTACATTTTCACTTTGATTAAGTTCCTCCACGATTTCTAAAAGTTCAGCTTCAGTAGTTGACTCAGGAAGTTTATAGGATTGGGATTTGATACCAATGTATTCACAAGCTTTTTGCTTATTCCTTACATATATAGTAGAGGCTGGATCATCGCCAACCTGTATAACGCATAAAGTAACCTCAATACCTTTTTGCTTTAAGTTTGAAACTTTCTCTCGTAATTCATCTTTTATTTGCTTTGAAATTTCTTTACCATCAATTATTGTAGCCATAGATATTCCTCCCAAAAATATATACTCTTTATATTAATTAGTTCCTAATGTTAATAGTAATTCTAATATAATACCTAAATTAGCACAAGTTTATTTATTAGAAAATACAATTCAATAATTATTAAAAAATAAATGTTACAAAAATATTACATATTTGATAAATTTTACTTGTAATTTATAATATTATTAGGTAAAATTGCTCTGTAAGATTATTTTCCCTATTAAGGAGTTGTTATGAATAAAAATATGAAACGAACTATTATTTTGTGTTTGATATATAGTCTTGGAATTGGAGGATTATCATTATTGGTAGGAACATTAATTCCATTTAATTATGTTCATTACATCAAAGGAAATGATAGCCAAGGAAGTGAAATCCTTAAAACAGATCAGGATATTAATGATAATCTTAATTTAGAGGCTAATGATGAAAGTGCAAGTATTAGCAGCATGTCTTTGGCTAATGTAGAAACCTCTTCTACACAGTTAGAGCCTACCCAGGGACCTACACCAATTCCTAGTCCACCTCCCGTATATGAACTGGAGCAGGGGGGATATCCTGAAATCGAAAAATTCTTCCAAGATTATTATGTGGCCAAGAATTGCTGTGATTATGAGCAAATTAAGTCCTATGTTACAGACCCTAATAAGATCAAATCTTTAGAATATATGGAAGTGGAAACCCAGTTCTTAGATGATATAAGAAATATAACTTGTTATATCATGAGAAGTTATGAAGATGGATCATATATTGTATATGTGACATACGATAATAAATATGTGAATTTAAAGAACACCTATCCTATGTTGGACAAGTTCTATCTTATAACAGATAATAAGGGTGATTTAAAGATTGATACAACGGAAATGGGTGAGAATCTAAAGACTTATTATGATGATAGGGATATGGATGATAAGGTAAAGGAATTATATGAAGCAATTAATCAAAAGCAAAAAGAAGTTTTAGAAAAAGATGATGATTTAAGAATTTATCTAGATGCACTTAATAATATATTTAGTTAATAAAAAACCTCCGAAAACGGAGGTTTTTTATTAACTAAATATATTAATCTTTGTAATAATTAATCAGGCATCCTTTTAATATAATCTGTCTTTCATCTTCTGTAAGTTGGCCAATTTCTAGTGTAAATTCTTTCATATCTTTATTGACAATATAAGCTTGAACCTTAGGCTTATTATCTTTCACAGCCTCTTTAATATCTTTTATAAATATATAGTCACCATTCTCAAAGGGGATCTCCTGATCATATATAAATGGAATCATACCCCAGTTAATCAGATTGGAGCGGTAACGCTTTGTAGCATATTCTTTGGCGATATTGGCAAATCCACCAAGAACTTTCTGACAACTGGCTGCTTGTTCTCTTGCAGATCCATCACCAGGTTTTACAGCATAGATGGTGCTTCCAATCTGGGTGTTTTTTCTATCAATGGTAAAGCTTTTTTCTAGGACATTATATATCTTCTCAAGTTCAGGAACAGTAGCTACAATATCCTCTCCTGCTATTCTGGATTTTTCAGCTTTTTGGATTTCTTTAGCCCGGCCTACATATGCAGGATCTTTTCTTGATAAAGTATATTCGGCAAGACCTAGTGGATTGGAGCGATATGAAGATGTCTCTCCTGAAGGAATTAATTCATCTGTTGTAGTAACAGGATCATGAATTACAGAGACAACTTTTAGTATTAAATCATCTGTTAGTTCAGACATTTCAGGCCAATCAACTATACCAGGACCTTTCTTAATCTCTGTAGAAGGCTCAGCCTTGCCCCATCCATCAAATACCCTATTATCATATATTCTACTATCGTAGAAGTACTTAAGTTTTCCAAAGTTTACATCAATATCTTCTGCTGATGTTAGATAACCTTTGTTGGCTGCCGTAGCTGCAATTGATCTTGCATCCATTAGGGCAACTGATGCAATTTGACCGTTGGTTATCTTTGAACCTTCTCTATTTGGGAAGTTTCTTGTAGTGTGACGGATACTAAGCTCATTATTTGCAGGAGTGTCTCCCGCTCCAAAACATGGCCCACAAAAAGCTGTTCTAATTGTTGCACCGGCTGCAGTTAGCTTTGCAATAGCACCGTTATTAACCAGTTCCATAAATATAGGTTGACTAGCAGGGTAGACACTTAATGTGAATTCATCTGTACCAATATAATTGTTATTAAGTATATCAGCAGCGTAGCAGATATTTTCAAAGCTTCCTCCTGCACAACCAGCAATAGAGCCTTGTTCTACATAGAGCTTTCCATTTCTAATCTTATCCGTTAAGCTGTAATTAATCTCGTTATTATCAAGACTTATTAGGGCCTTTTTCTCTACATCATCTAAGATTTCATAGAGATTAGCATTTAATTCATCTATTGTATAAGCATTACTTGGATGAAAAGGCATAGCTATCATAGGTTTTATCAGTGATAAGTCCACATATACCATGCCATCATAGTATGTTACTTGTTCTGGACTAAGCTCTTTAAAAGATTCTGATCTATTATGTATCTGGTAATAGTCCTTAACCGCATCATCTGTTACCCATATAGAGGACAAACAGGTGGTCTCTGTAGTCATAACATCAATTCCAATACGATAGTCCATAGATAGATTCTTAATTCCGTCACCGACAAATTCCATTACTTTATTATTGACATATCCATTTTCAAATACTGCTTTAATAATAGCCAGTGCCACATCCTGAGGACCTACGCCCTTTCTGGGCTCTCCTGTTAAGTATACCCCTACAACCTTTGGCATAGGTATGTCATAGGTCTTTTCTAGAAGTTGTTTTACTAGTTCTGGACCACCCTCTCCCATAGCCATGGTTCCTAAAGCACCATAACGTGTATGGCTGTCAGAACCTAATATCATTGCTCCACCTTCAGCCATCATCTCACGGGCATATTGATGGATAACAGCCTGATGGGCAGGTACATATATACCACCATACTTTTTGCTACATGTCAGTCCAAACATATGGTCATCTTCGTTAATAGTTCCTCCAACTGCACATAAACTATTATGGCAGTTAGTAAGTACATATGGAATCGGAAATTTCTCTAGGCCACTTGCTCTTGCTGTTTGCAATATTCCTACATAGGTAATATCATGGGATATTAATTTATCAAACTTTATCTCCAGATTATCCATATTATTAGAAGTATTATGGTTCTTTAAAATATTATATGCCATAGTACCTTTTTTTGCAGAGTCTTTACTAATGTCTTCTTTACCTGTTTTTTTAGCTATTATTAAACTTGCATCCTGGCTATCTTCAATTATATCTGTGCCATTAACTAGATAAACACCATTATCATATAATTTAATCATATATTTTCTCCTTATTTGTGTGGTCTTATTTATTTATTATTCAATTTCTCCCTCATCCAAACTAAAGGTATACTCTTCGTCACATATAATATTAGGGGTTGGAAGGATACCACCAGATGCTTTTACTTTAAGAAGAACATTGCCATCTTCTGTATCTGAAAAGTCGATTTTTACCTTTCCGTTAAAATCATCATTAAAGTAACCAGCATCAACAAACATTACAAGTTCTTCGTTCTGACCTTCAAATTCAAATGCAACTCTTAGTGTAGCTTCTCTATAGGAAAAGTCCATTTTATCCAGTTCTTTTTTAACGGTTTGACCTTTTTCGATATCCTCAAAAACCATTTTATCACCAATTATATCATTATAGTCTTGAAAATAAGTCGAAACTGATTTAAGTTTATAATCCGTATTGTTTCGAATGATAATTTGGCTTGAAGCACTCTCAATTAATACTGCAATAATAGCTATAACTGCAAATATGCCCCCTAATACATACAATAAAATCTTAGTGTTTTTATTCATAGGAACTTTTTTGTCAGTATTTAATTCTTTAATCTTTTTCATATCGTAGACCTCCAAAATTATCTTGCTATAAATATTGTATTAGCCGCTAAAGCATAAAAGGAGCTGTTGCTAAACAGCTCCTTCTAAACTTTAGCCAACATTATTAATAATATATGGAATCCATAAAATAATCAAGGCTATTTTTTACATCTTATTTTGTTTTAAACATCTTAATTGAAGCTTCTAGGTCTTTAGCATTTCTTTGCAAATGTTTAGCAGATTCATTTAAGTTGGTAACAGCTTCTAGCTGCTGTACTGCTGTGGCATCAACTTCTTCTGAAGCCGCAGATGTTTCTTCTGCCACTGCTGAGATGCTTTCTATAGCATTTAAAGTACCGTCCTTTGATAGGTTGATTTCTTCAATTCCTGCAGCTATCTTATCAAGTCTAGTAACCAAATCGTCAACACTTATATTAATATTATTAAATAGCTGGACAACATTTTTAAGTCTATCTTCAGTGGTTTTGGTTATTTCTCCTGCTTGTTTAACAGTTTTTACAGTACTTTGAGTTTTGTATGTTATGTTCTTAATAATATTTTCAATCTCATGTGCTGATTCAACAGATTTGTTAGAAAGTTTTCTTATCTCATCAGCTACTACTGAAAATCCTCTACCAGCCTCACCAGCTCTTGCTGCCTCAATAGAAGCATTTAAGGACAAAAGGTTAGTCTGTTCAGCTATATCATTAATTACTCCAATTATATTTGTAATAGCTCTTGATTCATTTTCTAACTCTTCCATATCAATAATTGTCTTATTGGTAATCTCAATACTGGCATTTGTTGCACTATTTAGATTATTAATTTCACTAATACCATTCTCAACAACTTCTTTTGTCTTATCTGCAATGTCTTCTATGGCATTGGAGTTCTCATGAACCATATTAATTTGATTTGCTAACAAATCAGTAATTCTTAAGCTAGCTTCAGCATCTTCTGCTTGTTGAGTATTACCTTGTTGAATTTCTGAAATAGCTAAGGAAATATTTTTTGATGAAATAAGTAGCATTTCTGAACTTTCTGTTACATTCCTAGATGACTTAATAACATGTTCACCTACACTTGAAGCCTTAATAATTAATTCTTTCATACTTTGAAGCATATAGTTAATGCTTCTTGAAAGTATACCAAACTCATCTTTTCTATTTGTTTCCACAGTTGCAGTTAAGTCACCATTTGATGCTAATTTCAGGGTATCAATTACTAACTTAATCTGTTTGTCTATTCCTGAAGCAGTATATATACCGATAAATATACCTACAAGTGAAGCAATTATTACTAGAATAATAGTAAATGTTTTTATGGCCTGAGCTTGACTTGTAAGATATGCTTTAGGAATCATTGTACAAATCATGGCTCCAGTATTGCCTATCTTAGAGTAAATAAACAATTGATTCTCACCATTATATCTATAAAAATCATGACCTATCTGATCTTTTGATGAGATTGCTTCCTTATAAAAATCTTGACCTACGAACAGATTACTATTACCTTTATCCAAAGATATTTCTCTACCATCAGGAGAAATAAAGGCATAGGTACTACTTTCTGGAAGACCTAAAGTAGACAAGGCTTCTGTAATAATATCTGTAGATATGTCAGTAATAACATATCCAATGGCTCTACCATTCTCATTAAGTAGCTGTCTTGATAAAGAGATAGCATATGTATCGGAGTTTATCTCCAAAAGTTCATCAATAAAAGCATGTCTTCCTGTCCAGTTATTAATCTTTTCTTTAGAATCTATAAGAAGACCTTCATCTGTATTAACAAAATCATTGTATGGATCTGCATCATATTCAAATGCAGTTGAGGTGGAAATTGGTTTCTTATCATTGGCAAAGACATAAATATTCCCAATGTATTTATCTGAGTTAGCTATGTTTGTTAAGTTATTTGAAATACTTCTTAGAACACTAGTTTCTTCCATAACATCTTCAGAGTATTTACCTGTATAGTACTGTCTGATATTGGTATCGGAAGCAATTTGAAGAGCCTTATCTTCTGTATTTTGCATGATAACACCAAAATAATCGCTGGTTTTATCAATTGATGTTATGGTTGAATCTGTAAAATTTTTAGTGATTGCATTAGAAGATATGGCATAAGCAGAAATGCCAAGGATAATAATGAACAATACTGGTACTAAGAAACTTAAGGTTAATTTGATTCTTATCTTACCAGAGATCATACTATGTACTTGCGAAATTAGATCTTTAAAATTAAAGTTTTTATTGGGCTTTTGTGTTGAATCATCTTTAGTTAATCTCTTAATATTCATATAAAGTCTCCATATTCTTTTGTTATTTTATTTTTGTCTAGTTATAATCTAAATATACTAAGTTTAATATTATTATCAATAGAAATTGACAAAAGTCATGAAATTTTTACTATTTATTATATAAAAAGTCAAGTGTTCGGTAATATAAGTGAATACTTGACTTAAACAAGATTAATATATTCTATTTTTCCAAATCTATCTTTGTACTCTTCCTGAAGCATCACCAGCAACTAATGTCTCTACTTCTGCTCTAGAAACCATATTATAATCTCCTGGAATAGTATGTTTTAATGCTGAAGCTGCTACTGCAAATTCCAAGGCTTCCTTCATGGGTTTATTATCAAGAAGACCACATATTACACCTGCAGCAAATGAATCTCCACCACCAACACGATCTACTATTCTAATATCATATCTTCTTGAGTGATAAAATTCTTTACCATCATATATACAAGCTGACCAACCATTGTCTGAGGCAGAATAACTTTCTCTTAGAGAACTTACTACGTATTTAAAGTTGAACTTTTCAATCATCTGCTTAAATATATCCTTATATCCTGCTAGTTCTAAATCACCACTTGTAACATCTGTATTACCTGGCTTAAAACCCAGTACCTTCTCAGCATCTTCTTCATTTCCAATACATACATCTACATACTGCATCAAATTGGTCATGATTTTTTGTGCTTTTTCTGAAGTCCATAATTTCTTTCTGTAATTTAAATCAACTGAAACTGTAAGGTTATTTTTCTTGGCAGCTTTTAGTGCTACTTCAGTAAGTAGTGCTGCTTTATCACTGATTGCAGGAGTTATTCCAGTAAAATGAAACCAATCA
>JAAYNY010000056.1 GCA_012520635.1 Clostridiales bacterium
TAACCAGGAGTGAAGCCAAGTTTTATGTAGCTTGGCCAAGAAGGAGGAAAAAGATGAATATACCTAAGATAAATCATAACAATGAAGCCATTATTAATAACACTTATAATGATAGACAGAAGCTAGGTCAGATTAAAGAAGAAGTGGTTCAAGATGATACCGCCGCGGTATATGAGAAAAAGATCTACCAAAAAGATCAGGCCACAATAGATAGGCTTATTGAAGAGACTGAAAGTAGTGCACAAAGATTAAGGGATTTGGTTGAGAGGATGCTACTAAAGCAAGGTCAAACCATTAATCAAGCTACTGATATCTATGGCTTATTACGAGAGGGTAAGCTAGAAGTTGATGAGGCTACCAGAGCCCAGGCTCAAAAGGATATTGCTGAGGATGGCTATTGGGGAGTAGAGCAGACTTCTGAAAGACTGTTTTCATTTGCCAAGGCTCTAACTGGAGGAGATCCCTCTAAAGCTGATGAGATGATAAGGGCTGTTAAGAAGGGATTTAAGTTAGCTGAAAAAGCCTGGGGTGGGAAACTACCCAAGATAAGCAAAGACACTCTTGATCGTACCATAAGTAAGATGGAGAAGTGGAGAGACTCGGTAAGTGAATAATAGGTAAGATGAGCAGTGGTATAATAAATACTGGCGTGTATATGATTAAAATATATACACGCCAGTTTGATTTATATGACAGTCTTATTTGGAGTCTTTATTCCTTTGGAAAGTAGGGTTTTGTTAAGAATATTTGTTTACCGTACCTAGAGGATTTAAAGTAACTATAGGCAGATTCAGCCTTTTCCTTATCATTAAATATTCCAAACACTGTAGGTCCGCTACAGCTCATAAGTGATGTTAGAGCTCCCCTGTCCTTCATGATTTCTTTAATTTTCTCAATAATAGGATATTCTTTTGCGGTTACAGTCTCAAGGATATTATCCATATGGGAGCTTAGCTTATCTAGGCTACCCTCTTCTAGTGCACTTATCATAGTTAAGATATCTGGATGACTTATATTATTTCCATCCAAACGCAAATTCTCATAAACATATTTTGTTGATATGCTAACACTTGGTTTGACAAGCAATATGTAGCAATCCGGCATATGAGGTAAGGGTTTAAGTATTTCCCCTATTCCTTCAGATAATGCAGTTCCCATAAGTAAGCAGTAGGGAACATCTGCACCTAATTTTACACCTATAGCCATAAGTTCATTTAGAGATAATCCTGTATTAAATAAGTTGTTTAGTCCCTTTAGAGTGGCAGCAGCATCAGCACTTCCCCCTGCAAGACCTGCAGCAACTGGAATGCTTTTGTTTATGTGTATGTTTAGGCCACTTTCAATAGGGCATTTCTCATGAAATAATTCCACAGCCTTATATACAAGATTTCTACGATCTGTGGGAAGAAAGTGGAGATTGGAACGTAAGGTTAAGGATTTGGATTTTGTCTTTTTTATTCGGAGGGTGTCATATAAATTAAGGGTCTGCATAATCATACTTACATCATGATAACCATCCGGACGTTTTCTAATTACATCTAAGCCAAGATTTATTTTGGCATAAGCTTTAATTGTTATGGAGTTCATTATAACCTCCTAGGTTTTTATAAGTTAATTATAAAGAAGACAGGGGAAACGTCCCCCTGTCTGCATTCTATCATAATGATTAGGTCTTTACAATTAGAAAGCTTAATCAAAGAACTTTTTAAAAATATCTATAAGTTTGAATCTAACCTTTATGGGGGTGTCTTTGCACTTTAAGGATTGAAACTCTTCCTCAGTCAATAGAAATTCTAGTTTTTCTTCTCCCTCTTCATCAATAATACTATAGCTTTCATCAACAAAGCATAAGGGTGGAAACATTACACACCACCAGTTCTTGCCCTTTGCATTACCTATATGTACTTGAAGCGCCTCATAGTTTCCAGGTGGAAAGGCAAATTCCCCATAAACTTTCATTGGAAAATATGTAGGTGATAGGGAGACTGATACAGGATAAGTGTAGCCTTTATCATATATGGTTTGCTCTGCAACTTCTTTAATAAAGGACATATTATCTATTATAATCTCTCTTGCCTCATCCTTATCTTTGGCGTCCTTAAGATAGGGAGAGAGGGATTTGACTAGAGCATCCTTTACTTGGTATTTAAGCTCTTGATCTTCATCGGTATCACTATTTGCAATTACATGAAAGCGAATAATATCCTTTGCAATGGCCTTTTGAATGCTTTGTCTATCTATATTTGCATATACATTTATGGTTTTTGTAAGAATCCATGAAGATAGTATTATGGTAAGCAATAAAAAGAACCGTATTTGCTTATCTGTTTTTGAGTTCAGCATGTTTTTTTTATGTATAAAGTTTATTTTTATTTTATATAATAATTTTCTAAGCATATTTCCTCCTAAATAGATGTGATATTTAATTATTGACAAAAAGTTGGTGGACTATACGGGAACCTATAATTATAGTTTTGAATAAATTGAAATAATGAAAAACTCTTGAACTTAAAGTAGATTAATAGTAAAATGAATAAGCGTTATATACGAGGAAAGGCATGGTTGTTGATATGGTTAATAAAGCACCGATTGGTGTGTTTGATTCAGGAGTTGGAGGACTTACTGTAGTAAAGGAGATTATGAATCAAATACCTGGTGAGTCAATTATATATTTTGGTGATACTGCTAGACTTCCTTATGGAAGCAAATCTAAGAAAACCGTTATTAGGTATACTAGACAAATTGTCCATTTCCTAATGCAAAAGAATGTTAAAGCCATTGTAATCGCTTGTAATACAGCCAGTGCATTTGCACTAGAGACCGTTAAAAGTGAGATAGATATACCCATTATAGGAGTTGTTAAGCCTGGTGCAAAGGTGGCTGCAGAGACCACCAAGAATGGAAGAATTGGTGTTATAGGTACAGAGGGAACCATTCAAAGTGGCATATATAGTCAGATTCTAAGTAAGACCAATCCTAAGGTAGAAGTGTTTGGGAAGGCTTGCCCCCTTTTTGTACCTTTGGTTGAAGAAGGGCTTATTGATGATCCAGTAACCTATGAGATGACCAGAAGATATATTAGTGGATTAGTGGATAAGGATATTGATACCTTGGTACTTGGATGTACCCATTATCCTTTGTTGAGAAAGACTATAAGAAAAGTTGTGGGCAATGATATTAATCTTGTCAATCCAGCATATGAAACTGCTAAATCACTTACACAGGTTCTGTCTACTTATGGACTATATAATGATTCCATAGCCAAGACCAATCATAAATTCTATGTAAGTGACGGGGCAGAAAAGTTCAAGAGTTTTGCAAATACAATATTGCCTTGTGAAGTAGTAGAAACTAAGGACATTAATATCGAGGAACTTGGTTGATTGATCTGTGACAAGCTACAAAGAAAGGTATAACTTTTAAGATGAAAAGAAAAGTCAGTATATATATAGAGGGAAGCCTTAAGGAGGACCAAGGGGAGAATATAACTACCACTACTGAGGGAGAGTATGTTTTCTTTAATGATAAGCATGTTATAAGGTATAAAGAAATAGTAGAAGACAGTGGACAAGCTTCAAGAACTACACTTAAAATATCTCCTGGACTGGTTGAAATGTCTAAGAAGGGAGAAAGTGTTACCCATATGGTTTTTGATCTGTCTAGGGAAACGGAATCAGTATATGATACCCAGTATGGAAGTCTTTATTTTCAGGTTAAGACTACTATTATTAACATAGAGGAGAAAGAGAATCAGCTTTTTCTTCACATGGAATACGCCCTTTCAAATATGGGTAATCCTATCTCAGAAAACTGTCTTCGTGTAAGAATAAAGGGAATCTAGATAATCATAATAAATAAAAACAGGTGTTAGGAGGAAAAAGCCTTACACCTGTTTTTTATCTACTATTATTTTTCTCTTATAAAACCTTCATCATCAAAGTCCACATTAAAAGATATACTATCCATGAACTTGTAATATGCCTTTCGTTCTTCTTCCTCAGTAATCATATAAGTATACATGTTTTTGTTCATAACAGGAAGAAGCTGAACATCTGTGGAACCATCAGGATTAAGATATATCTTTAATAGCCCAGATTCTCTTGTTGAGGAATTAAACCAGTAGTTACCTAGACTGTAGGCTATGGTTTTACCCTTATAAAATTCAATTCCTTGCATAACATGGGGATGGCATCCAATCACTGCATCTGCTCCTGCATCAATATATATTCTTGCTAGGTTTTTTTGATATTCTACTGGTTCATGAACTCTTTCCTTGCCCCAGTGTACATATATAATTACAAAATCACTGTTTTCTTTTGCTTCTTTTATAGAACTTACAATTAATGCAGGATCGTAGGTTCCTACCATGCCGGAACGTTCATTAGTTGCATACCAGTCCATGGCATAAATAACATGGGATGCTGCTACATATGCTATTTTTTTATCTCCAATAGTATAATAGATTGGTGCCTTGGCTCGGTCCATATTAGGTCCAGCACCTACATAATCTATACCAGCTTCCTCAAGGGTAGCAAAAGTATCATCAAGAGCTTCCCTTCCAAAGTCTAAGGCATGGTTATTAGCTAGGGATACAATATCTACACCCATTTCCTTAAGAATATTTACCCGTTTTGGATGGGCTCTAAAGGTATAAGATTTTTCTACAATTTCCTTCCCCCTAGTACTATATGCGAATTCATTATTAAGCATAAAGATATCTGCATTATTCATCTCATCAACAAGGTCTTGGGAGATTACGCCAAGGATGCCCTTATCTTCTTTATCGTACCTGGCAACCGGTTTTGAGTCCTCATCAAGATTTACGTCCCCTGCAAAGCTAAGTACAATAGGCTCCTTCTCTACAGGAGGCTCTGTGGGGGAGGGAGATGGTGAGGGAACTTCCTCATTAAGGGAACTACCTGGATCTTCTATATGAGTATCATCTTTATCTAAGTCATCAGAAAATGCAGGGGCTTTACCTTCATTACTGCCAAATGACTTTATTATGTCCTCATATGTAAAGGCCAATAGTATTATGAGTATTACAACTAAAGAAAAAAATATACTTGTTAATTTCTTATTCATATCAATCTCCTTATAAAATAAACAACTATTAAGTAAAAACCCCCTTACCTATAAATCCATGGTAAGAGAGTTTTCATAGTCAATATAATTACTTTTTATCTTTTTTAGCCTTATCTTTAATTTTTGCAAAAAATCCTTTTTTCTGAGCTTTTGGGTCTAGTCCACTTCTTAAGCCCTTAACGTCAGTAATATAAATACCACTGATTACTGCTTTAACTTCCTTTTTAACAGGAATTAAGTCAAATACTTTTGGATCACACATCATTGACATAACCTTAGGACCAATCTTGGCTTTAACAATAGGTACCTTGGAACGGCGGAGGTATTTGGGAGTCTGATCTAAGACCATCTTAGGTAGATTGGCTTCAGATAACTTCATCTTCTTCTTATCAATAACTAAGATAGAAAATGTCTGGGCAGCCTCTCTCATCTGCACTTCGGCCTCGTCCTGTCTTTTTTGTAATTTCTTTCCTACAAAATATAAAACTACCATTGCTACAACAAAGACTACAGCCACTATGGCTAAAACAATTAATACGGTTTTCATGTACTATGTACCTCCTGATTTCTTATTTATATAAATTTCCCTTGTCTTATATTTAGTATACCTGTAGGCCAATATTAAATCCATATTCCCTGTCTTTAATATCTCCTTAGGATTGGGCAATGACTATTGTATCATGTATTATTAAAAAAGAAAATAGTAAAATCAAAATAAGTTTGGGGTTTATATACATTTAAACTAGAGATTGATTCTTATCTAGCATTTCTTTTATAATACCCTGGACATGGGCTCCCAGATGTTTTTTTGTATCAGCATCTAGCTCTTTTGGATAAATAGGTTTGCCAAATTCAATAACAACCTTAGCAGGCTTAATCCAGGGCAAATGTTTTTCAAAAACCTCATCTGTATTAGTAAGGGCTACTGGAACAATAGCACATCCGGTCTTTTCTGCCACCTTAAAGCTACCTTCTTTAAAGGGAAGCATTTCTTTTTCCTGATTGCGAGTACCCTCTGGTGATATAAATATAGAATATCCTTCTTTAACCTGCTCTATGGCCTTTAAGATGGTCTTCATACCCTGCCTAATGTCTTGCCTATCAAGAAAGAGGCATTGAAGGTTTTTCATCCAGGTCCTAAGTATAGGAACTTTTCCTATCTCCTTCTTAGCTATAAATCCAGTCAAAGTAGGTAAGCTTACATATGATATGGGTATATCAAAATAGCTTCTGTGATTAGAAACATATAAGACAGGCTCATCTTTAGGTACGTTTTCAACACCCACCACTGTCCTTTTGACTCCTGCTATAAAAAGAACAACATGAAAGGCTCCACACACAATTTTTTGTGAGCTGGCAACCTTAGCACGGTAATTAAACTTTCCCATAATAAATTCAATAGCGAATAAGGGAATACTAATTATAAAGAAGATTAGTAAAAATAAAATAATAAGAATAAGCCTCATAGCTTACCTCCCTTTGTTGATTGTTAGATTTTCTATTATTATATCATGAAATCATAGATTAGGAATGGACATATTAAAAGAAAATACTTCATTTTAGTATGAAAATAGATCATATAAAATGAAGTATTGCTGGTTCTAATCTATTGATTATTAATTAAGATAGTCATCTTCCTGATTATCCGATGGTATACTGGGATCAAGATCTTCATCTAGGTTATCATCATAGATATCAGTAGGGGTCTTATCAGGAGTATCTACTTCATCATAGTTATCATCAGACCCATGGTCTTCATCGGAATCTATATTAGGATCATAAGGATCATAATCGTCATCCTCTAAATCATCATTAGTAGTATCTTCTTCATCATAATAATCATCACTAGAGTCATCTTCTTCATCATAATCAGTAGTATCATCTGCTTGATCATAATCATCTTCTAAATCTTCTTCATCTGAATCATCGGTATATCCAAAGAAGCTTTCATGGTCAAAACCTTCTCTAAACATAGCTTGTGGTATACCATCTTCGTCTAAAAGATCACCCAATACAATATCAGGAATACCGTCACCATCCAGGTCGTCTCCCACAAAAACATCAAGAATACCATCACCATCCAGGTCTAATCCTATAACAGGAGGAGGGGTGGGGGTAGGGGTAGGTGTTGCTGGAGGAACATAGTTGATTAAAGAAGCATACTTTTCTTCATAATTAAAATCATCACTAGGTACATAATTGTAGTATTCATCTAAAGTCAACCCATTGTTATAAAGATAAGTGGCCAAGTCTTTTCCTACATATCTTATGTGCCAAGGTTCATAGGCATAGCCGGTTATATGGGATTTATCTTTAGGGTAACGTATAATAAATCCATAATGATGTGCATTTTCTGCAAGCCATTTGCCTTCTGGGCAATTAGCAAAGGCAGTTATTAATCTGTAACGAATGGACTTTACAGATACGTCCATGGCAAGCCCGGTTTGGTGTTCGCTGGTGCCGGGAGCTGCTGAATAACTAAGGGTATGTATTTTTCCTTTATTAACAATGTTATTTAAGAATATTTCCTTTTGTCTTTTATATGATCTGTAACCGGATACACCATATAGGGTATGGCCGTCCTCTAGTGCAGCATTAAATTGGGATTCTATGGCTTTTGCTGCATCCTCACGCATTAATTTTCTTTCGCTATTACCGGGTAGGTCAAAATAAATTTTGGGGGTAACTAAGTTATCAGGTACATAATCTTGTGGTAAGCAATATTCTTTATTTACATATACAGTAGGGCTTGATGGATCAAGGTCCATCTCTGTTGCAGGAGTCCACTGATTATTTGGGTCCTTTGTTGACATTTGATCCTCTTCCTTATTGTTGTTATTATCATCATATTCTGGGGAAGTAGGTAAATATGTATTATTGTTAGAATTATCTTTGTGTATATCACTGATTACGTCAGTAGAAGCTGATGCTAATCCTTTATCTGAATTAACATGCCGGGTTAAACTATCTAACTTATCTTTGCTAAAGATAAGATATCCAGCCAGGGATAGTATAAGTGCTAAACATATAATAATAGGTAATTTCCCTTTTTTCATAATTAATCCTTTCGTATAGATAAAAAGATGACAGTAATTAAAATAAGCCATAGGAGGTATGATATAATCAGCAACCTACTATGGCAGTATACTTAGAAGACTTCATACTCATTTATCATAAATTTGTAATTTGCATTTTACTTAAAAGCTTAAGTTATAGTAAGTTGGCAAGTAGTAAGTCAAGCTTGGTTTTCGTAAATATTATAACATAAAACACCTAGCAAGTGAATACAAGTTTATGGTAGTTATTTAGTATCGCTATTGTCATTAAGTAATTTGGCCTTTAAGTCAAATAATTTATTTGAAAGATCCACATATACATTGTGGGGATTGACAAGTCTTCTAGATTCATCCCAAAGGGTATCCTGTTCCTTGCTGCAGTAATCCCGAATATCCATAACTGATGGAGAGGTATACACACATTCACCATCCTTAAATATTGGAACTAATAACTCACGAAGTGTATAGCTATTAGGTTTTAGATAAGTTTTCTTCCAAGTTGCTATAGGATCAAATAGGAGAAGGGGCTTGTCTGATGAAAGTTGTTCTTCTTCTAAAGTTATTAAATCGGCTTTTATCTTACCGCTATCTTTATCATAAACTCTATAGATCTTTTTGTTACCTGGATTAGTAATCTTCCATTGATTATCAGATAATTTTATCCGAGGTATAAACTGATCTCCTTTTTTTATGGCTGCAAGCTTATAAACCCCACCAAAGGAAGGGCAATCTTTTGATGTAATCAGCTTTGTGCCAACTCCCCAGGAATCTACTCTGGCTCCCTGTAATTTTAAAGCTTCTATAATGTATTCATCTAAGTCACTAGAGGCTGTGATTGTAGCCTCTTCAAATCCGGCTTCGTCAAGCATTTTCCTTGCTTTCTTTGATAGGTAGGCAAGGTCGCCACTATCAAGACGAATACCATATTTTTCGGGCATTTTGTTATTAGCTTGAAGCTCTTTGAATACAGTTATAGCATTGGGAATACCACTACGTAATGTATCATAGGTGTCTACCAGTAGGGTTGTATTAAGTGGATAAAGCTCTGCATATTTACGAAATGCTGTTAGTTCATCCCCAAATGTCATTATCCAGCTATGGGCATGGGTGCCAAGAGCAGGTAAATCATATAATTTGGCAGATAGGACATTGGAGGTTCCTATACAGCCTCCTATAACTGCGGCTCTTGCCCCAAGGGTTCCTGCGTCAGGGCCTTGGGCCCTTCTAAGTCCGAATTCCATAACAGGATCCCCATTTGCAGCATATGCCACCCGGGATGCCTTTGTAGCAATAAGGCTTTGATGATTTACTATATTAAGTATGGTGGTCTCAATTAATTGGGCTTCCATTATAGGGGCAACAACTTTAAGTAGTGGTTCCATAGGAAAGACAACAGTTCCTTCTGGTACTGCATAGATATCCCCTGTAAACTTAAAATCCCTTAAATAAGCTAGGAAATCTTCTTGGAATATCTTTAATGAACGTAGATAATCGATATCATCATCTGTAAATCTTAGGTCTTTAACATACTCTATCACCTGTTCAAGACCAGCACATATAGCATATCCGCCATCACAAGGATTGTCTCTATAGAATGCATCAAAGACTACAGTTTCATTCATATTATTATTGAAGTAACCCTGCATCATGGTTAGTTCATAAAAGTCTGTAAGTAGTGTCAAATTTTGCCTGGACATTTCATCACCTTCGTTTGTATTTTTATATCGTAACATTATATTACATTTCACAAGAACCAAGATATATTAGTTTACAAGCAAAGTCAAGAAAACATTTAATTCATTACCAACCCAATATAGGAGAATGTGGCAAAAAGCACCAGAAATTTTTATATATAAAATTGTAATTCCTGGATTTAATGATACAGTAGAGGACATAAGAAAGATAGGTCAGTTTATTTCAGAGAATTGTCATAACTACAAAGGTATGGAACTCCTGCCTTATCATAGGTTAGGAAGAGGTAAATATAAGAGCCTTGGTAGAAGCTATGAATTAAAAGACCTAGTGACTCCCTCAGATGAGCACATGAAAATACTTAATAAAGAATTGTTTGACAAGGGTATAAGCCTATACCAATTTTAAACTGAAATTGGTTCAGACGGGCACAGCTTCTTCTAGACCCCCAATCCTTATTAATATAAAAGAAACAATAAAACACCTGATATCACACATATACATGATGTCAGGTGTTTTGTTTCTGGCACTTCGCAATATTATGTAGAACTAGTGAACTTTCTATCAGGTTTACCCTTGACATTACATAACTTTTATAATATTATAAATAACAATTAAAAATATAAAAACCATGACGGAGAGAGTAAGCATCAGGTGAAAATCTTAGCGAGTCCGAGATAGTGTAAGCCGGATATGAGTAGCAGATGACTGAAAATCACTCCATAGTTGCAAGACCCAAAGATAATAACGGGTTATCAAGTAGGTTAAGCCGGTTTCCACCGTTATATGGATAGTGTATGTATGCCTTATAGGCAGAGTATGTGAAACAGGTGGTTAATGATAGCATAAGCTCTCATCCTTTTTCGGGTGAGGGCTTTTTATTGTTATATGCCTATCAGAATATTGGGTCTTAGAACAGTGAGATAATAGAAGTTAAAGGAATTTTATTAAGGAGGATCGGAATGTATAACAAGGTATCAACAGATTTAAACTTTGTAGACAGAGAAAAGAAAGTCTTAGAATTATGGAATGAGAAGCAAATATTTGAAAAAAGTATTGAGGAAAGTAAGGGAAGGAAGAGTTTTACCTTCTATGATGGACCTCCCACAGCTAATGGTATGCCCCATATAGGCCATGTTCTTACTAGAGTAATCAAGGATATCATACCCAGATATCGTACTATGAAGGGTTATAATGTTCTTCGTAAAGCAGGATGGGATACCCATGGACTTCCTGTTGAACTTGAAGTTGAAAAGCTCTTAGGAATCAGTGGAAAAGAGCAGATAGAGGAGTATGGTCTTGAGCCATTTATCCAGAAATGTAAAGAAAGCGTATGGAAATACAAGGGTATGTGGGAAGACTTCTCTGGAACAGTAGGTTTTTGGGCGGACATGGATGATCCCTATGTTACCTATGAAAATAACTATATAGAATCAGTATGGTGGTCACTTAAGAAGATATGGGATAAGGATTTATTATATGAGGGATTCAAGGTTGTTCCCTATTGTCCAAGATGTGAGACCCCCCTTTCAAGCCATGAGGTAGCACAAGGCTATAAAGATGTTAAGGAAAAATCAGTTATCGCTAAGTTTAAAGTAAAAGAAAAGGAAGATGAATACTTACTGGCATGGACAACAACACCATGGACCCTTCCATCTAACGTTGCACTTTGTGTTAATCCAGAAGAAACCTATGTTAAGGTTAAGGTTGAAGTTGATAAAGATGGCAATGTTATAGGTAAGAAATCTTGTTCATGTGATCATGATGATCATGACCACCAGGATATTACCCCAGCAGGAGAGGAGAAATATATCTTAGCTGAGGCCTTACTTGATGTAATTGAAGGAAATTATGAAGTACTAGAAAGATATGTTGGTAAGGAACTTGAATATATTGAATATGAGCCTCTTTTTGATTATGCAAATACTGATAAGAAAGCTTACTTTGTTACCTGTGATGATTACGTTACACTTA
>JAAYNY010000057.1 GCA_012520635.1 Clostridiales bacterium
TGAATCGAATGGAAATTCGTTGACCCTTTTATGCTTATTATTAAGTGAGTTTTTTGTAAGATTGTATTTATTACCAAGTACTATTAAAGCAACTTCTGTTGGGTCACCTATAGCTTCATCATTATCATAAGATGCATCGGAACAAAGAACCATGGTTTTTATTAGTTCATTGGTATCATGGCTTCCTGTAAGATCTTTGCCTGTCTGACTAACATCATTAAGATTACCTAATGTATAATGTTTTAATACTGTCATTTTGTTCTGTGTTAGGGTACCAGTCTTATCAGAACAGATAATATTAACTGAACCTAAAGTTTCCACAGCTGGAAGTTTTTTTACTATGGCATTTATCTTAGACATTCTAGTAACACCAAGAGCTAGTACAATAGCTACAATAGCAGCCAAGCCCTCTGGAATAGCAGCTACAGCCAGGCTTATTGCAGTTAGTAGCATTTCCATAAGATCTCTTTTTTGAATAAGAGCAATAATGAAGATTAGTACACATATACCTATAGCTAGATATCCAAGTATACGTCCTAGTTCATCAAGCCTTCTTTGTAGAGGTGTCATGCCCTCACTATCATTATCAAGGATCTTTGCAATCTTACCCATCTCAGTATCCATAGCGGTAGCTACTACAACACCTTCACCTCTACCGTAGGTTACTAGAGTGGACATATAAGCCATGTTGATTTTGTCTCCAATGGGAGTCTTAGGATCGCTTATATTTGATGCGGCATCTTTATTTACTGGTACTGACTCACCTGTAAGTGCTGATTCTTCTACTTGTAGATTTGCACTTTCTATAAGCCTAATATCAGCAGGAATATAGCGGCCGGCATCTAATATTACAATGTCTCCTGGAACAACTTCCTCAGAATTAATCTCCACAACTTCACCGTCTCTGCGAACTAGAGACTTGGGAGTGGTCATTTTGGCAAGAGCTTCAACGGCTTTTTCTGCCTTATACTCTTGTGCTACACCAATAACAGCATTTAATATTACAACTAAGAGAATAATAATAGCATCTGAATATTCACCTATAAAAATTGTAATAGCTGCTGCAACTAAAAGAACATATATAAGCATGTCTTTTAATTGTGCAAAAAATAAAGCAAGTAAACTTTTCTTGGGTTTACCCTTTAATTTGTTACTTCCATATTGTTCAAGCCTTTTAGCGGCTTCGTCTTTTGTAAGGCCTACACTTGTATTGACCTTAAGTTCGTTAAGAACTTCTTCTTGTGATTTTAAAAACCACATATTCACACCTCTTTCGTTAGTCACTTTTAATTATGTTTCCATAAAGCAAAACACATTATACCACACATAATCTGTTTTAGTATATGGTTGATATTTAATTAATAAAACACATTATATCAATTATTTTGTAAATAAACATTAGAATTTGATGAAAAATTTATAATCTTAAAAATACTTGCAAAATACTTGATTTACATAGACAATAGTTATAAATAATTAATGAAAGATGGTTACATGGAAATAATTTTACAGGAGGATAGTACAAATATGATGGATTTATTAACTACTTTTTTTACTGAGAAAGGTGCAAATGACAATGTCACTATAATACTGGCTAATGCTTCAATAACCCTTATTCTTTTATTGGCATGTATTGTTGTATATATGGTTTTAAAACACATTGTATTACGGGTCTTAGCAAAAATTATAAAATCAAATAAATTCCAATGGGATGATTTCCTTTTAAAAAGGAAGGTAATACACAGAGGGATTTTAATAGTTCCTGGTGTTCTTATATATGGAATCGCACCTATATATGAGAATGGAGAAATGATTAAAGTTATTCAAAGATTGTCTCAAACCTATGTTTTATTTGTTTTGGTATTTGTCATTAGTTCCTTACTAGATGCTGTTGATGACATTTATCGTACTAGACCCATATCAAATGTAAGGCCTATTAAAGGCTTTTTACAGGTTATTAAGATTGTGGCCTATATTCTAATTGGTATAGTAATAGTTGCAACTTTATTAGATCAGAGCCCCCTTGTATTATTAGGAGGTATCGGTGCGGCTACAGCAGTATTTTCATTTGTGTTTAAAGACTCAATCCTTGGCTTTATTGCTGGGATACAGCTTACATCCAATGATATGTTAAGGATTGGTGATTGGATTGAGATGTCCAAATACGGTGCTGATGGTGACGTTATAGACATTACTCTTAACACTGTAATGGTACAGAATTTTGACAAAACAATTGTAACCATACCAGCATACTCCATGATGGCAGACTCCTTTAAAAATTGGAGAGGAATGAAGGAGTTTGGAGGAAGAAGAATAAAAAGGTCTATTTATATTGATGTTAATAGTGTGATGTTTTGTACAGATGAGATGATATCTAGATTCAAAAAAGTACAATACCTTCATGATTATGTTATTAAAAAGGAAAGAGAACTTGAGGAATACAATAAGAAAAATGCTATAGATACTAGCCAGTGTATTAATGGTAGAAGAATGACTAATATAGGAACATTTCGAGCATATCTTCTAAATTACTTAAAGAACAATCCTGGAATCAATCAAGATAAAATTGTAATGGTAAGACAGCTTGCCCCTCAAGAAAGTGGAATTCCCATAGAAATATACGCTTTTACCAGTGATACAGCCTGGATTAGTTATGAGGGAGTGCAGTCTGATATATTTGACCATGTACTTGCAGTAGCAAGAGAGTTTGATTTAAGAATATTTCAAGCTCCATCTGGATATGATGTTGCAAATATTAAAAACTAATCCCTAAAAATGATAGAAGCAGGTATATATGTTATATATCCCTGCTTACTATCACCTTGTCTCACTTATTTTGTTGTTCGCTAACTTAAATATGAGATATTACAAGAACTAATACCATTTAAGGTTATACTGTCCAAGGCAACCACCTCATTTTCTTTAGCTAAACCTCTTGTCTGCAATTCTGAGACTAAATTACAAACTACTCTATATTATTAGATACGGATGAACTCCTATTTCTAGTAACACATGATGTCATGAGTAACTGTCCGTATCTGCTTATTATTATGGCACAAAAATTTTAAATTATACAAGAAAATATAAATAAATTTTATTATTTTGAATTTAATTTATTGATTTACGAAAACGATTAAGTCAAAATTGCAAAAAAGACTTGCAAAATCTTTAGAAAAGGTTTAAGATGATATTAACAAATCAACAATAATATAAAAATATTTAGTTTATTTATTAAATTATTACAGAAACATATTTTTTAAATTTGCCAATATATACATAATAATTTGATAAAACATATGATTTGTTGGTGAAAATACCAAAAAGCATTTAAAGAAAACGTTTAAGTACTTTTTGATTAAGCAGGGGAGTATATGGTTTCTATAAAAGACATTTCAATTAGATGCGGTGTATCAGTTGCGACAGTTAGTAAGGCATTAAATGATCATAATGATATTTCAGAAGCTACCAAGAATAATATTCGTAAAGTGGCAAAAGAAATGGGGTACTATCCTAATTCATTTGCCAGGGCATTAAAAACCAATCGTACATATAATATAGGTGTACTTTTTGTAGATGAAGCACAAAGTGGCTTAACCCATGAATATTTTGCTAATGTTTTAGATAGTTTTAAGGTAGAGGCTGAAAGTCATGGATATGACATTACATTTATAAACAAGCACATGGGATTAAAGAAGATGTCCTATTATGAGCACAGTAAGTATAGAGGAGTAGACGGGGTTGTAATTGCTTGTATTAATTTTTCAGATCCTGACGTACTTGAATTGATTAATAGTGATTTACCTGTAGTTACAATTGATCACGTATTTGATAATCGAACTGCTATTGTATCTGACAATGTCAAGGGCGTGAAAGATCTTATAACATATATTCATAAAATGGGTCATAGGAAGATTGCTTATATTCATGGTGCAGATTCTAGTGTTACACAGAATCGTGTAGGAAGTTTTTATAAGACCCTTAATGAACTGGGCATTGACATACCAGATGAATATGTTAAAAGTGGTATTTACCATGATGCAGACAATACATATGTAGTTACAAAAGAATTATTAGAGTTAAAAGACCGACCTACATGTATTATATTTCCGGATGATTTTTCATGTATTGGTGGAATTAATGCTATTAAAGAATATGGTCTTTCAATACCAGATGATGTATCGGTAGTTGGATATGACGGAGTCTTGTTATCACAAGTACTTAATCCTAAGCTTACAACTTTAAAACAAGATACAAGGTTACTAGGAAAAATGGCTGCTGAAAAACTTATAGCCCTTATAGAAAATCCTAAAGCCAATATTATTGAAAAAGTTGTTATAGAGGGAAGTTTATTAAGTGGAGAGTCCGTAAAAGATATTAATTAAGAGATTTTCCTATTACTTTATGTTGTTATTTTTATATTTTGATGAAGGGGAGTTCATATATATATATATATTAAAATCTCAACATAAAGTAAAGGTATCTATATTTTCCTCCAAAAGTGTAATTGCTTGCCTTCTTTGAATCTGGGGAGAATTCGAAGAAACGGAATATAGTAGTGGTTACACAGGTATATTGTATATTGTTAAAGTAGAAGTTATTGCAAATTATGAGGTTATACATAGTTATAACCGTAATAATTTGCAATAGCTTTTTTATGAATAATTTTAAATGGATTATATATCCTACTAGAATACCCTTTAATTTACTGTTTGTTATTTTATTGTCATATATGTTATTTTAAGGGTAAAAATAAATTAAAATATAGTAAAAGCGCCGACAAATTATATTTGAAAAAGGTATATATTGTTGAATTTTAATACTAAGTAGTATATAATTATTGTGGCGTTTATTTTGCTAAAATGTTGAATTGAGAGGTGAGTAAGTGGCAAAAGAAACAGTGCAAGCTGTCCGTAATGCAGAGCTATCTGCTGAGAAGATGGAAAAGGAAGCTTTACAAAAGAAAGAGGATATTATATTAGAAGCTACAAAACAGGCTGAAGAATTATCCGCCGCCATCATAAAAGATGCGCAAAAAAAAGCAGAAAGTAAAGTAAATGAAGCTGTACGCCAAAGTTATACCATATTGGAGGATGCAAAAAGAGAAGCTGAAAATGAAGCACGTCTTCTTATTGAAATGGCAAAAAGTAAAGAAGAATCAGCTATAAATCTTGTTATCTCCAATGTTTTATGATGTAAGATTAATAAATTTATAGGGTAAAGGAGGTGTCTTAATATGGCATTGCTGCAAATGCAGCGTATTTATATCTATGCTTTGAATAAGGATAGGAAACAAATTCTTGATTTTTTGCAAGGCCAGGGAGTTGTTGAAGTTAGAACAATGCTTAAAGAAGATAGCATATTTCATAAAACAGACTTTACGGCAAAGAAGCATGAAGTTGAAATAAATATAGAGACTGCAAAAGAAGCACTTGATATCCTTAATGTGCATTTGGATGAGAAGCAATCACTTCTTTCAATGTTAAATGGAAGAAAAGAGATTCCCTTTGAGGTCTATCAGTGCTTTCATGAAGAATACCAATCAATAGTTAATATTGCAAAAAGAATTATTAAGCTAGAGAAAATGATAGCTGAAAACAAAGCAGAGATTTTAAAACTTCAAACACAAATTGAAATTCTTAAACCATGGTTAAAACTAGATATTCCATTAGATTTTAAAGGTACAAAACATACAAGTGGTTTTATTGGAGCTTTTCCAAAGCCTTGGACATTGGAGGAGATTTATGAAAAAAAGGC
This sequence comes from Clostridiales bacterium, assembly GCA_012520635.1. Taxonomy (GTDB): domain Bacteria; phylum Bacillota; class Clostridia; order Lachnospirales; family Lachnospiraceae; genus Mobilitalea. The sequence goes on from JAAYNY010000057.1 coordinate 5,755, forward strand.
ATTATATATGCCCCTTGATGTAGAAATTGTCAGCTCCACAAAAGAACAGACCTGTATATTTGTCATGTGTACCAATGAGAATAGGGATAAGGTTTTTGAGAAATTAAGAGATCTGGATTTTTCACTTCCTTCTATATCTATTGATAAGTCTCCTGCTGAGGAATACAACTTATTAGAACATGGTGTAGAGGAAGCCCAGACAGAAATAAATAATGCCATAGAAGAAATTAAGTCTTATGATAAGGATAGGGAAAAATTATTGTTTTTGACTGATTATGATACCATGCGTATAGATAAATATGAAGCAATGGGAAATCTTCTTCAATCAAAAAATGTATTTATCCTTACAGGTTTTATACCAAAAAAGGATGGTGAAACTGTAAAAAATCTGTTGACATCAAAATTTGAACTTGCAGTGGAACTAACAGAACCTAAGAAGAAAGATGAAGTACCGATACTTTATAAGAATAATGGATTTAGTGAACCCTTGGAAGATATAGTGTCTTCTTATAGTCCTCCAGGAAAAGGTGAGATGGATCCAACCATGGTAATGTCTTTGTTCTATTATGCCTTGTTTGGCTTAATGTTATCTGATGCAGGATATGGATTTGTCCTGGCACTTATATGCTCTATAGGACTTATAAAATTCGGAAAAACCATTAAAAGGCCTTTGAAAAACACTCTAAAGATGTATTTATATTGTGGTATCGCTACAATGTTCTGGGGCGTTTTATTTAGCAGTTATTTTGGTGATATCTTTGATGTAGTTGGACAAACTTTTTTTGGAGCAACTAAGCTACCAGTAATACCTCCAGTTTGGTTCTTCCCTGTTGAAAAGCCCATGTTAATGCTTTCTTTTTCCATGTTGATTGGGGTTATTCACTTACTGGCAGGGCTAGCTATGAATGGATATCAGATGGCAAAAAGAAAGGACTATAAAGGAATAATATATGATGTAGTATTTTGGTATGTACTACTAATAAGCTGTGTGATTCTCCTATTATCTTTGGAAATGGTTCAAAATATTTTAAATATATATGTTAATTTACCCGAGTTTGTAGTTGATATATGTTCAATTCTTGCAGTAGTATCAGCAGTGGGAATTATATTAACTAACGGAAGGGAATCCAAGAATCCTTTCAAACGAATATTAAAGGGTTTATATGCCTTATATGGCATTTCAGGCTATCTTAGTGATGTTTTATCCTATTCTCGCTTGCTTGCATTAGGTCTTGCAACAGGAGTAATTGGATCAGTAATAAATCAGATGGCTGCTATGACAGCTGGCGGGCCACTTGGTCCTTTCATATTTACAATTATAGTTATATTTGGACATGCCTTAAATTTAGCAATTAACTTCTTAGGTGCCTATGTCCACACAAATCGTCTCCAATATGTTGAGTTCTTTGGAAAGTTCTATGAAGGAGGCGGCAAATTATTTAAACCTTTTGGAGTTAATACAAAATATTATAAAATTAAGGAGAGTAGGAATTATGGAGATAATTAATGATTATGGTATAGTACTAGCATTATTAGGAGCAGTATTAGTAGCATTAGTGCCAGGAATGGCATCAGCAAAAGCAGTTAGTATGGGTGGTGTTGCTGGTGCTGGAATTATTACAGAGAACCCATCTTTATTTGGTAAAGTATTAATCTTGCAACTTTTACCTGGTACACAGGGTATTTATGGACTCTTAATTGCATTTATAACCTTATCCCAGATTGGTGTATTAGGTGGAAGTGGGGATATATCTTTTGTAAAAGGAATTCTTTATCTTGCAGCATGTATGCCTATGATAATTGTTGGTTATACCTCATGTATTAGACAATCAAAAGCATCAATAGCAAGTATGGGCGTTGTGGCAAAAAAACCTGATCAATTTGGTAAAGCCATGATTTTCCCAGCAATGGTTGAGACATATGCTATTTTAGCACTTCTTATTTCGCTATTGGCAGTTAACGGTGTGGGTGGAATAAATATATAACAGTTGGGAGAGTTAAGCATGACTGGATTAGAGAAAATTATTAAGGCAATAGAAGCTGAGGCTAGTAAAAATGTAGAGGATATACTTGCCAAAGCCAAGGAAGAATCCCAGAAGATTTTGGCTTCTGCTAAAAGTGAGGCTGAAGCCAAAAGTGCTGAGATTGCTAAGAAGCCTGCATCCGAAATTAAAGCCATTATAAATAAAGCAAATTCAAGTGCCGGACTTATAAAAAGGCAGGCGATTTTGAGTGCAAAGCAAGAGGTGATTGGTGAAATCATTGACAAGGCCAAGATAAAGCTTACCAGTCTTCCGGATAATGATTATTTTGATCTTATACTTCAAATCGTTAAAAAGCATGCCCAGTCAGGTGAGGGTATAATAATGTTTAGGGAAGAAGACTTAAAACGATTGCCAAAAAAATTCGATAAGAGTCTAAAAGAAGCTCTTGAGGATATTAAGAATGCATCTCTTACAATATCTGACAACTTTGCCAAGATTGATGGCGGATTTATTATTGCATATGGAGATGTAGAAATAAACTGTTCCTTTGAAGCATTATTTAATAAGGCCAAAGATGAATTACAGGATAAAGTAAATGCATTTTTATTCGAATAGAGGGACCGGAAAGAGGGTGATAGTTTGAAAAATTTGATTTCATCAGCAGCATCAAAGAATGAAATGACTGATAATCTTTATCTCTACGGGGTTGCACGTATCCGCTCTAAAGAAATGTCCTTATTTAGTAAGTCAGATATTGATCAGCTTATGAGCTGTAAGACTGAAAAAGAATGTATACGCCTATTAAATGATAAGGGCTGGGGCAGAAATGATACAGATGAAAGCTTGGAGCAACTTTTAACTTCTGAAAGAGAGAAAACCTGGGAGTTAATGGATGAACTGGTAGATGATATGTCTGTTTTTCATACATTTCTTTACGGTAATGATTATCACAATCTAAAGGCAGCTATAAAACAAGCCTATAAGGGTATAGAGCGTCCTGATTTATACATTAAGGATGGTACAATTGATCTGGCAGTGATTAATAAAGCTATTAAGGAACAGGATTTTTCTATACTACCTGAGCATATGAGAGAGGCTGCTAGTGAAGCTTATCAGATACAGTTTCATACCGGTGATAGTCAACTATGTGATATTATTATTGATAAGGCTGCACTAGATTCTATCTATGCTCATGGAAAGGGGTTAAAAAATGAACTTCTTTCACAATATGTGGAGATAAAAGTTGCAGTGGCAAACATTAATATTGCCATAAGAAGTGTTAAAACTGGTAAGGATGAGTTTTTCTTAAACCGAGCTTTGGTTGAATGTGAAAGTCTGGACAAAAAGAAGCTCATAGAAAGTGCAAAAGATGGTATGGAATCCATATATGAATATCTTTCTACAACAACTTACTCAGATGCTGTAGCTGAGCTTCGTATATCTTCACAAGCTTTTGAACGTTGGTGTGATAATCGAATCATTGAATATATCAAGCCTCAAAAGTATAATCCATTTACCTTATCGCCCTTGCTTGCATATCTTTTAGCTAGGGAAAATGAGATTAAGACAGTAAGGATTATACTTTCAGGAAAGAAAAATGATATAGGGGATAGTGTGATTCGGGAAAGGTTAAGGCAGATGTATGTATAAGGTAGCAGTTTTAGGCGATCGTGACAGTATATATGGTTTTGCTGCGATTGGTCTAGATACCTTTCCGGTTGAAGATGCCAAGGAAGCGGCAAAAATTTTAAAGAAATTGGCTGATGGAGATTATGCTGTGATATATATTACAGAAGCTCTTCAGGCAGTTCTAGAGTCGGAGATTGATAATTATCTATCTGTGGAAACTCCGGCAATAATCCCCATTCCCGGCCTATCTGGCAATACCGGTAAAGGGATTAGAAATGTTAAAAAATCAGTAGAGCGTGCAGTTGGCTCTGATATTATATTTAATAATGATTAGTAAAGCAGGTGAAAAATATGAGCAAAGGCACCATTAAAAAAGTAGCCGGTCCCTTGGTAATTGCTGAAGGTATGCGAGATGCCAATATGTTTGACGTGGTTCGTGTAAGTAAACAACGTTTGATCGGTGAAATTATTGAGATACATGGTGATCAGGCATCCATTCAGGTTTATGAAGAAACCTCAGGACTTGGGCCTGGTGAGCCAGTGGAATCAACCGGTGCTCCCTTAAGTGTCGAATTGGGACCTGGACTTATCGGAGGTATATTTGACGGTATAGGTCGTCCTTTAGTAGACATTATGGAAGCAAGCGGAACTAATTTAGTCCGTGGTGTTGAGATACCATCCCTTAATAGAGAGAAGAAGTGGAAGTTTGTACCATGTGTTTCTGTTGGCGATGAAGTTGAAGCAGGAGATGTTATAGGAACAGTTGCTGAAACTAAAGTTGTCGTTCAAAAAATCATGGTTCCTTATGGTGTAAAAGGTAAAATAAAATCTATAAATAAGGGAGAATATACAATCCTTGAAACCGTTGCTGTCCTTGAAAAAGAGGATAAGACAGAAGAGAACTTAACATTATTACAAAGATGGCCTGTTCGTAGGGGAAGACCATATAAGCAAAAATTATCACCGGATGAGCCATTAATTACGGGACAAAGGGTTATTGATACTTTATTTCCCATAGCAAAAGGTGGTGTTGCGGCTATTCCAGGTCCTTTTGGAAGTGGTAAAACCGTTGTTCAGCACCAATTGGCTAAATGGGCTGATGCAGACATAGTAGTATACATTGGTTGCGGAGAACGGGGAAATGAAATGACCGACGTTCTCAATGAGTTCCCAGAACTTAAGGATCCAAAGACAGGAGAGTCCTTAATGGAAAGGACTGTTCTTATAGCCAATACATCAGACATGCCTGTTGCTGCCCGTGAGGCTTCAATCTATGTTGGTATATCTATAGCAGAGTATTTTCGTGACATGGGTTATTCAGTTGCACTTATGGCGGATTCAACTTCCCGTTGGGCTGAGGCACTTCGTGAAATGTCAGGCCGTCTAGAAGAAATGCCTGGTGAAGAAGGGTATCCAGCCTATCTTGGCAGTCGTTTAGCCCAGTTTTATGAGAGAGCTGGAAGGGTTATATCCCTTGGTAAGGAAGGTAGAGAAGGAACATTATCAGCAATCGGTGCTGTATCTCCCCCAGGTGGTGATATTTCAGAGCCAGTGTCTCAGGCAACCCTGCGTATTGTAAAGGTTTTCTGGGGTCTGGACTCTAATCTGGCTTATAGTAGGCATTTCCCAGCTATTAATTGGCTGACCAGTTATTCCTTATATGATTTAGGAAAATGGTTTAACAGTAATGTAAATAATAAATGGACTGAATATAAAGCTAAAATCATGAAACTACTAAATGATGAAGCAGAGCTTGATGAAATAGTTAAACTAGTAGGTATGGATGCTCTTTCTGCTGCAGATCGTTTAAAACTAGAGGGTGCAAGATCTATTCGTGAAGACTATCTACATCAAATTGCCTTCCATGAGGTAGATACTTATACCAGTCTAGATAAGCAGTATCTCATGCTTGATTTAATCTTAAAGTTTTATGATGTTTCCCTAGAGAACTTAAGTAATATTAAGGTTGATGATTTGGTTAAATTACCAGTAAGGGAAAGAATCGGACGTTTTAAGTATGTAAGCAATGATAAGATTAATAAAGAGCACGAGGAAATTCTTACACAGATTAATCGTGAGATTCAAGAATTGGTACAGAAGGAGGGAGCCTAATGCCAAAAGAATATAGAACCATTCGAGAGGTGGCAGGTCCTCTTATGTTAGTGCAAGGAGTTGAAGGGGTAGCCTTTGACGAGTTGGCAGAAATAGAGCTGGAGAACGGTGAAAAACGTCGTTGTAGAGTCTTGGAGATAGATGGTGGAAATGCACTTGTTCAGTTATTTGAAAGCTCCACAGGTATAAATCTTGCTAGCAGTAAGGTACGTTTTCTTGGTAGAAGTATGGAACTAGGCGTATCAGAAGATATGCTAAGTCGAGTGTTTGATGGTCTAGGTCGTCCTATTGATGATGGTCCTGAGATATTACCGGAAATGAGACTGGATATTAATGGCCTACCTATGAACCCTGCAGCTAGAAACTATCCACAAGAATTTATTCAAACAGGTGTATCTGCAATTGATGGACTAAATACTCTTGTCCGTGGTCAGAAACTTCCCATATTTTCTGCCAGCGGTTTGCCCCATGCTAATCTTGCAGCTCAAATAGCTCGTCAAGCTAAGGTAAGGGGAACATCAGAGCAATTTGCGGTAGTATTTGCAGCCATGGGTATTACATTTGAGGAGGCACAGTTCTTTACAGAATCTTTCCGTGAGACAGGTGCTATTGATAGAACTGTTATGTTTGTTAACCTAGCTAACGATCCGGCTATTGAACGTCTATCCACTCCTAAGATGGCTTTAACAGCCGCTGAATATCTTGCCTTTGAGAAAGATATGCATGTACTAGTAATTCTAACTGATATAACTAACTATGCAGACTCTCTTAGAGAAGTATCAGCAGCTAGAAAAGAAGTTCCTGGTCGTCGTGGTTATCCAGGATATATGTATACTGACCTTGCGTCTATATATGAGAGAGCAGGACGTAAGAAGGGTAAAGCTGGAAGTATAACCATGATACCAATTCTAACCATGCCTGAAGATGATAAGACCCATCCTATACCTGACCTTACAGGTTATATAACTGAAGGACAGATTATACTAAGTCGTGAGTTACATCGTCAATCAATAGAACCTCCAATAGATGTACTACCATCCCTATCTCGTCTAAAGGATAAGGGGATCGGTGATGGAAAGACAAGAAAAGATCATTCCAATACCATGAATCAGATATTTGCTGCCTATGCTAGGGGTAAGGAAGCAAAGGAGCTTATGGTTGTTCTTGGTGAAGCAGCCTTAACTGAGATTGACAAGTTATATGCTAATTTTGCTGATGCCTTTGAACAGGAATATGTATCTCAGGGATATAATGCCAATCGTGATATTGCTTAGAATGTTGCCAAGAGCTGAACTAAAAAGAATTAGTGATGAGCTACTGGATCAATACTATGACAAATAATTATCTATATAATCACTTGCAAAGTATTGGTCAAATGGAGGTGTGAAATGGCAACTAAACAAGTTAATCCAACCCGTATGGAACTTACCAGGCTTAAGAAGAAACTTACAACAGCCATAAGAGGACATAAGTTACTTAAGGATAAAAGAGATGAGCTGATGAGGCAATTTCTTGAGATGGTAAGGAAAAATAAAATCTTACGGGAAAAGGTTGAAGCAGGAATACATGCAGCTAATAAAAACTTTTTATTGGCCAGATCAGTCATGTCAGATGAGATCTTAGAGGTGTCATTAATGGCTCCTAGGCAAGAGGTATATCTGGATGTTCATACTAAGAATGTTATGAGTGTTGACATTCCGGTATTTGACTATAAGACTAAGACTCCCGATGAGAATGATATATATCCTTATGGATATGCATTTACATCCAGTGATTTAGATGATGCTGTAAAGAGTCTACAGGATATCCTTCCTGATATGCTAAGACTTGCTGAGATAGAAAAATCCTGTAGTCTTATGGCTGCTGAGATTGAAAAAACCAGAAGACGTGTTAATGCTCTGGAACATGTAATGATTCCTGATATGCAAGAGAAGATAAAATACATTGTAATGAAGCTAGACGAAAACGAAAGAAGTACACAAATCCGCCTGATGAAGGTAAAGGATATGATGCTTGAAGCGGCTCACAAGTACAGTGAAAGATATCTAAGGGAAGAAGTTTAAAGAATTAATTTGTTTTGCTTAAATAGTTGGAGTGGGATTTAAAAAAGTCCCACTCCTTTACTATGTTTGCTTCTTTTATGGCTAAAAGAATTGAAATACTTGGGGTTTTGTAATACAATTTAAGCTATATTAAATAAGTGTATTTACCAAGTGAGACTTTAGCAAATGGACTTTGGGGAGGAATGAAATGACAGAAAATTGCAGCTGTACAAACTGTAAGGATCAATTATGTATGCATAAGGTTCCTATTTTTTCATCATTAGATAGAGAGCAGCTAGATAAAATTATTGAATTAATACAGAGACGTTCATATGAAAAGGGAGAAACCATTTTATTTGAAGGTGATTTAATGGATTCAGTAACTATTATTAGTGGCGGAAGTGCCAAGGCATATAAGAATACCTCTAATGGAAGAGAGCAAATTCTTTATGTATTTTCTGAGGGAGATTTTTTTGGAGAGCAGAATTTATTTGGTGATGAGACTGCCACTTATTCTGTTGAAGCCTTAGAAGATGTTAAGACCTGTAATTTATCTAGAAAGCAATTTCAGCAACTAATATATAGCTTTCCCCATATTGCTGTAAAGATAATTGATGAATTAGGAGAAAGAATGACAAGGCTTGAGAATGCCCTTCAAAGTATTGGTGTAAGAAATGTGGATAATAGAATTGGTAGTATTTTAATAGAGTTTGCAAGGAAATATGGAATAAGAGATGGCAGTAATACCATAATTCATCTTCCCCTTAGTAGGGAAGGAATAGCTAATTATTTGGGAGTGGCCAGAGAAACAGTTAGTAGAAAGTTTAGCCAGATGGAAAATGAGGGTCTTATCCTTTCTATAAGTAATAAAGAAATACTTATTCCTGATATGGGTAAAATTGAAGATATAGCTTTCAATTGATGAATATGGTAAACCTTTAGGGGAGATACTTCTATATATAATCAGTAAGTATGCATATGTATACTTAAGGTAAAATGGAGGTAGTAAAATGGCATCAGATTTTAAAAATAGTCGTACAAAGGATAATTTGATGAGAGCATTTGCTGGTGAAAGTCAAGCAAGAAATAGATATACATTTGCGGCCTCACAAGCAAAAAAGCAAAAACATCATGTTATTGAAGAGGTCTTCAAATTCACAGCAGATCAAGAAAAGGAACATGCAGAGATATTCTATGATCATCTAAAAGAGCTTGCTGGAGAAAACATCCTTGTAGATGGAGCATATCCTGTTGATATAACAGATGATCTATCAGAGCTTTTACGAATGGCAGAGCATAACGAATACGAAGAGTATGACACTGTCTATAAGGAGTTTGGGGATATTGCTAAAGAAGAAGGTTTTCCTAAGGTTGCAGCATCCTTTCATATGATTGCTAAGATAGAAAAGTTTCATGGAGATCGATTTGCTCAGTTTGCTAAACTTTTAGAGGAAAATAAGCTTTATGTGTCCGATGTAGAGATTGGTTGGATGTGCTTAAATTGTGGTCATATACATTGGGGTAAAGAAGCTTTAAAGGAATGTCCTGTTTGTCATCATGACAGGGGATATTTTATTAGGCTAGATATGGCACCTTTTAATTAAATAACAAGAGCTATAAGCATATGTCTTATTCATATAATTGATGTTTTGAATAAGTTATATGCTTTTTTTGTTTATATATGGTATCTTGTATTTATAGAGGTTTTTCCTTCATACATATAATAATTCGTGGTCTGTGTGATTTATGTCACAGAATAAAAAGTTGTAGTATTGCATACTCTTACCAACAATACCATTTTTACTATAGGAGAGATAGCTATGAATAAAAAGACTATAGACTTAAATCGAAGTGTTTATGATTTGTGCAAGGAATCACCAGAACTTGTGGAGATACTTCATGAACTGGGTTTTGTTGATATAGTTAAGCCTGGAATGTTAAATACAGCCGGAAGATTTATGACATTAATAAAAGGTGCAAAGATGAAAAAGATAAGTTTGGATAAGATAAAAGACGCACTGAATCAAAAAGGATATGATGTTACAAATTAACATATAATAAAAGATGGCTAAAATCTTTAGAAAATACTTATAAAGATATAATATGAAGCCTTATGATAGGAGGTAAAATTATGGCTAAGCAAATGATTGGAGTAATAGGTCTTGCAGTAATGGGTAAAAATCTTGCTTTAAATATTGCTGATCATGGATATTCTGTATCAGTATACAATCGTTCAAGGGAGAAGACAGAAAATCTCTTAGATGAAGCAAAAGAAAAGGATCTTATAGGTACATTTTCATTAGAGGAATTTGTAGATTCTCTAGAAAAGCCTAGAAAAATAATTCTAATGGTTAAGGCAGGAAGACCTGTAGATGATATGATATCCCAACTTGTCCCCTTAATTGATAAGGGTGATTTGTTAATGGATGGAGGTAATTCCAATTATCTTGATACCATGGAAAGAAGCAAAAGGTTAGAAAGTAAAGGAATTCATTTTCTTGGGACAGGAATTTCAGGAGGAGAAGAAGGGGCAAGAAGGGGTCCTGCTATAATGCCTGGAGGTAGTAAAGAAGCATATAAGATGGTGGAGAAGATCTTAAAGGATATCTCTGCCCATGTTGGAAGTGAACCTTGCTCTACCTATATAGGTAAAGACGGTGCAGGTCATTTTGTTAAGATGGTCCATAATGGAATAGAGTATGCGGATATGCAGCTTATTAGTGAGGCTTACTCCATCTTAAAACAGGTACTTGGCCTTACTCCACCTGAATTTCATGAATTATTTAAGGAATGGAATAAGGGAGAGCTTAATAGTTATTTGATTGAGATTACATCTGATATATTTACAAAAAAGGATCCTGAAACGGGAAATTATCTTGTTGACATGATATTAGACGTGGCAGGTCACAAGGGGACTGGAAAATGGACTGCTCAGATAGCTTTAGATCTTGGTGTACCGATTCCCACAATCACCACAGCTGTATTTGAGAGATATATTTCCTCAATGAAAGAGGAAAGGGTAATAGCAAGTAGAGTTCTTGCCAGATCGGATATGAAAAAAACATTTCCTAAAGATAAAGCAGAGGAGTTTAAAGAATCAGTTCGAAAAGCCTTGTATGCCAGTAAGATATGTGCATATGCACAAGGCTTTGGCCTAATGCGGGCAGCTTCAATGCAATATGATTGGGGTCTAAACCTTGGAGATATAGCAAAAATATTTAGAGGTGGATGTATCATACGTGCGGGCTTTTTAAATCATATTATGGATGCATACGACCAGAAGAAGGATTTAGTTAATCTCTTACTGGCAGATTACTTCAAAGATGTAGTGGGGGATTACCAAGAAGACTGGAGAACAGTAATTAATACCGCTATTAATGTTGGCATCCCTACACCGGCATTTTCCAGTGCCTTGGCTTATTATGATAGCTATCGCAGTGCGCAGCTTCCTATGAATCTGCTTCAGGCACAAAGAGATTATTTTGGAGCCCACACCTATATGCGAACAGATAAAGAAGGAATATTCCACACCCAGTGGTAAGATGGTGTCAGGTACCGGTGTCAAAAGTGTGAACAATCTGTGAATTCTATGTAAAGTGTACCTGGCACCTACACATAAGAAAGGAGGTAAGGCACCTATGATTGAAAATAATAATATTTTTAATGGGGATGATGAGTTGTCTGCAATTTTAGTGATTTTTGGTGGTACAGGGGATTTGACTCATAGGAAGCTTATACCTGCTGTATACAATATGCTTATAGATGGACTATTGCCGGAACATTTCCGAGTGGTTTCTATTGGCCGGAGAGATAAGACTGAGGAAGAGTATAGAAGTGAGATAAGGGCTTCTATGGATAAGTACTCAAGAAATAAGGTTGACGAAGATAAGTGGGCAAAGCTTAGTGAGATGATTAGATACTATAGATTTGATTTTAAGGATCATGATGGTTATCCCTTGCTTAAGGATTATCTGAATAAGCTTGATGATGAGGCTGGAACTAAGGGTAATTTGGTATATTATCTAGCAGTGGCACCAGAGTATTTTGAAACTATTGTCCAGGGACTGCATAAGAGTAAGATGGCTAAGGCAAAAGGCACATATAGTCGTCTTGTTATTGAAAAGCCTTTTGGAAAGGACCTAACAACAGCAAAGCAGCTTAACAAAAAGCTTCTTGAGGTTTTTGATGAAAAGGATATATATAGAATTGATCATTATCTTGGTAAAGAGATGATTCAAAATATTATGGTTCTAAGATTCTCAAACCCAATATTTGAGGCCATATGGAATAATAAATTAATAGATAATATTCAGATATCCTTAACTGAAAAATTAGGAGTTGGTAGTAGAGGAGATTACTATGAGCAATCAGGAGCCATAAGGGATATGGTGCAAAATCATATTATGCAGATACTTTCCTTTGTGGCTATGGAACCTCCTGTAAACCTTAAAACAGATTCTATTCGTACCGAGAAACTTAAGGTTATTGAAGCTATTGAAGAGATTACTCCTGAGTTTCTTAGAGATAACATAGTCTTTGGCCAATATGGCAAGGGTGTTATTGATGGTGAGGCTGTACCTGGGTATTTGGAGGAAGATAGAGTACCAAGAAATTCTAGAACTGAGACATTTGTAGCTATGAAACTTCACATAAATAATTTTAGATGGGCAGGTACTCCTTTTTATATAAGAACGGGAAAAAGGCTTGGCAATTACGCAGCTGAGATAGTAATACAATTTAAGGAACTACCTAATATCTTATACTTTAAGGATAGTAATATCCAGGAACCTAATCTACTGGTTATTCGTATTCAACCAAATGTAGGTGTCTTCTTCCAATTCAACACCAAGGACTTTAGTACTCATCATGATATTGTTCCTATTAAGATGGATACAAGTTATGAGAATCCTTTTCAGGGAAACACCCCTGAAGCATACGAAAGATTAATATATGACATCTTAAGAGGGGATTCTACCTTATTTTCAAGGTGGGATGAAGTGGAGGCGGCATGGTCATTTGCAGACAAGGTTATCCGTTACAGAGAGCAAAGTACAGTGAAGTTTCCAAATTATGATGCAGGTTCTATGGGACCAATTAGAGCCTTTGAACTTTTAGCAAATGATGGCAGGAAGTGGTGGAACATTTAAAGGAGGATATTTATGATTATTAATACAAATGCATTTGAAATATTTGATATTTCTATGCCTATTACTGAGTCAATGCCAGTATACAAAGGCAAAGATTATAAGAGACCTATTATTAGTATTGATGGTGATTTTACTACCGGGTCTTCATATGAATCAAGACTGGAACTTAATCTTCATACAGGTACCCATTTAGATACCCCTTTGCACATGATAGAGGGTGGTTATACCTTGGAGAAGCTTGATTTGTCCAAGGTTGTGACAAAATGTAAGGTATTGGACTTAACAAAAGTAGGAGATAGAATAAGGGACAAGGATTTGGCTGATCTAGATATTAATGAGGGGGATTTTATTCTCTTAAAGACTAGAAATTCTTTTGAAGATATACTAGAGACTGATTTTATCTTTCTTGATAAAAGCGGTGCAAATTATTTGATTAATAAGAAAATTAAGGGCGTAGGAATAGATGCTCTTGGAATTGAAAGAGACCAACCTAACCATGAGACCCATATTGGACTATTTACTGAGGATATTATCATCCTGGAGGGCCTAAGATTAAAGGATATAGACCAAGGGGAATATCTTCTTAGTGCAGCACCTATACTTATACCTGGTGCAGAGGCAGCACCTCTTAGAGCATATCTTATTAGGTAAATGTAATAGATTATATATAACTTAGAACAATACTATACTTAAGGAGGTAATTGATGAGCGAACAAATTAATAACAGGGAATATCGTCAGAAGGTATTAAAAGAGATTATTTTAGAGCTTCATGATGGAAAAACAGTTGAGGAAGTTCAAGACAGGTTTGCCAAACTCATTGAAGGTATATCTGCAACTGAGATATCAATGATGGAGAATCAATTAATCATGGAAGGCTTACCTGTGTCTGAGGTACAAAGACTTTGTGATGTACATGCGGCTGTATTTAAAGGATCCATTGAAGAAATCCATATGCCAGATAATCCTGCTGAGATTCCTGGCCATCCTGTTCATACATTTAAGATGGAAAACCGTGGGATTGAAGGTCATATTGATAAGAAAGTTAAACCGCTTTTATCAAAACTTCTTGAAAATGATGAAAAGGATACAAGGACAGCTTTAATAAAAGAATTAGAGAAATTATATGAGCTAGATAAACATTATTCAAGAAAGGAAAACCTTATATTCCCTTACCTTGAGAAATACGGGGTCACTGGTCCTCCGCAAGTAATGTGGGGTGTGGATGATGAGATTAGAGAGGATATAAAGAATCTCAAGTCCTTTATTAATGATAATAATGATGCTAAAGAAATATCTAGTAAGGCAGAAACTATAATTACTAGTGTTGAGGAAATGATATTTAAAGAAGAAAACATTTTATTTCCTATGGCACTAGACACTCTAAATGAAGATGAATGGCTTGTTATAGCAAAGGAAAGTCAAGAGATTGGATATTGCTTCTATGAGCCTAAGAAGGAATGGAAACCTGCTAGAGTTAATCTTAAAGAAAAGGCTGAAAATGATGGCGAGAAGATTATCGGTGAATCACCAATCGGTGGTGGATATATTAACTTTGAAACAGGTCTTCTAAAAGCTAACGAGTTAGAAGGAATGTTAAATGCTATGCCTGTTGACATAACCTTCGTAGATAAAGATGGTATAGTTAAATATTTCTCACAAGGTAAGGAGCGTATCTTTCCTAGAACTAAAGCGGTTATTGGAAGGACAGTATCAAATTGTCATCCTCCAGCTAGTGTTCATGTTGTAGAGAAAATTGTTGAGGATTTAATGTCTGGTAAGAAGGATCATGAGGACTTCTGGATAAGGATGGGTGACAGATATACCTTAATTCGATATTTTGCTGTTAGAGATAAAGATGGTAATTACCTTGGTACATTGGAATTTACTCAAGATATTGCCCCTATTCAAGCAATTGAAGGAGAAAAAAGATTGCTATCAGATTAGTTTGTAAAAGTTTATCCTAAGTTTAGAGATATCAATATAGGTATAATTGTGGCTTAAATAGTTGACAATGTCTGATTTTCACTCTATGATTATCTAATGACATAATATTTTGTATAATTTTATTTATATAAATAAAGTGTTTTATTGGATAAAGCAAAGGAGAGGAAATATGGACAAGGTTATAATCTTAGCAGATAGTACTTGTGATTTATCCCCAGAATTACTAGATGCTTATGATATTAGTATATTACCATTGATGATTACCATGGGAGATGAGACTAAGAAGGATGGTACAGAGATAAGTCCGGACGAAATATACCATTGGTCTGATAAAACAGAAGAGACTCCTAAGACTGCAGCCCCAACCATAGGGGATGCAATTGCTTTTTTAGAGCCATTTACAAAAAAAGGTTGTGATATTATATTTTTTGGAATATCAGAATCTATGTCCGCTACCTGTAATGTAATGAGGCTTGCAGCAGATAACTTAGAATTCAAAAATCTTCATGTAGTTGACTCTAAGAGTCTTTCTACAGGAATTGGTCTTCAGGTACTAAGGGCATCTGAGCTAGCAAGAAAAGGTTTATCAGCCAACGAGATACTTGATGACAATAAAGAAATCAATAGTAAAGTTAGAGCAAGCTTTGTTGTAGATACCCTAACATTTCTTCATAGAGGAGGAAGATGTTCTGCAGCTGCAAAATTACTTGCCAATACCTTAAGGCTTAAACCAGAGATTGAGGTGGTTGATGGTAAGATGGGTGTGGGCAAGAAATACAGAGGTAATATTAAATCAGTTATTTTAAAATATGTTCAAGAACGTGAGGAACAACTAAAGAATGCTGATACAGATAGAATATTTATAACTCATTCTGGTTGTGATGAAGAAATAATTGAAAGTATTAGAAAATATATTGATGATCTAAATATCTTTAATGAAATACTTATTACCCGTGCAGGAGGAGTTATTTCCAGTCATTGTGGACCAAATACATTGGGTGTAATATATATCAGTAAGTAGACTATATTAGTACAATAAAATCAAATAATATTAGAATTAGGACTATCTATGATGGTCCTAATTTTTATGTCAAATTTTCATATAAGCCTATATAAATAGAACTTTAGATTTTTTATATACAGTAATAGATTACAGGAAAATGGAAACAATGTAATATAGCAGATTTTATTAAAACTTCATTAATTATAAGTAATCTATCTGACACAATGCTATTTTAAAAATCTATTATAAGGAGGCATCATATGAAGTTAAGTAATAACAAAGGTGAGGATAAGAAAAAGAAAGATCTTGGTAAGATTAGTCCAACTAATAGAGAGGGTACAGCTGCTTGGCAGAATTTTGAGGGCTTTTATAAAGTTGACCAAGTTGGAAAACCATCGGAAGAAGATGTTATAGAGGCAAAAGACTGGGTTGATAATGGCAGCAAATTATAAAAGGAGAAGATGATATGGCTAAAATTCAAATGACTGTAGATGGAAATACTGCAGCCGCATATGCTGCCTATGCTTTTACTGAGGTGGCAGCAATATATCCTATAACTCCTTCCTCTGGCATGGCGGAATCCATGGATGAATGGGCGGCCAATGGAAGAAAGAATATATTTGGACAAACTGTTAATGTAGTAGAATTACAATCAGAAGCTGGAGCTAGCGGTACCTTTCACGGTTCTTTACAGGCTGGTGCACTGACTTCAACATTTACAGCTTCCCAGGGATTATTATTAATGATACCAAATCTTTATAAAACAGCGGGAGAACTTCTTCCTGGAGTTATTCATGTAAGTGCAAGAGCTATTGCAACCCATGCCTTAAGTATATTTGGAGATCATCAGGATGTAATGGCATGTAGGCAGACAGGATGTGCCATGCTAGCAGCTGGTTCTGTTCAAGAAGTGGCTGATTTGGCCCCTATTGCCCATCTGGCAGCTATCAAGGGAAGACTTCCCTTTATACATTTTTTTGATGGATTTAGAACCTCCCATGAGGTCCAGAAGATAGAACTATTGGAATATAGGGATTTTGGTGAAATGATAGATATGGAGGCCTTAAGGGAGTTTAAAAATCGTGCTCTTTCACCTAATAAACCTTGCTTTAGAGGAACTGCACAAAATTCTGATATATATTTTCAAGGAAGAGAAGCATCCAATCCTTTCTACTATAACATAATACCAGTTGTAGAAGAGTATATGAAGAAGATTGGAGAGCGGACAGGTAGAAAATATAATCTCTTTGATTACTACGGGGCTCCTGATGCTGAATATGTGATAATAGCCATGGGTTCTGTAACACAAGCAACAAAGCAGATAATTGACTATTATAATAATAAAGGTGAAAAATACGGTTTAATCAATGTTCATCTATTTAGACCATTTTCATCAGACCATTTACTAAATGCTATACCTAAATCTGTTAAAAAGATAGCAGTTTTAGACCGAACCAAGGAACCAGGTTCTATTGGTGAACCTCTTTATGAGGATGTGTGCTGTGCCTTTAAGGAAGTCTCAAATCCTCCCCTTATAATTGGTGGAAGATATGGTCTAGCTTCAAAGGATACTACACCTAATCAGATAGCGGCGGTATATGAGAATCTTAAGCAAGATCAACCTAAAGAATCCTTTACAATTGGAATTATTGATGACATAAGTAAAACATCCCTTCCTGCTGTTGATGGAATTGATGCAGAACCAGAAGATATGAAAGCATGTCAATTATGGGGCCTTGGATCTGATGGTACGGTTGGTGCCAATCAACAAGCTATTAAGATTGTGGGTAATAATTCTGATCTTAATGTTCAGGCATATTTTGACTATGATTCTAAGAAATCCGGTGGACTTACTGTGTCCCATTTAAGATTTTCAAGTGAACCTATACGTTCTACTTACCTAGTTAATAATGCAGATTATGTGGCATGTCATAACCCCTCATATGTATACAAATACCATATGCTAGAAAGCTTAAAACCTGGTGGTATCTTTGTATTAAACACAAAGTGGAATGATGATGAACTGGATAAATTCCTACCTGCAGCTATGAAACAAAAGCTTGCAGAAAAAGAAGCAAAATTTTATACAATTAATGCTATTCAGATAGCTGAAGATATTGGACTAGGTAATAGGATTAATATGATAATGCAGGGAGCTTTCTTTAAGCTTACAAAACTTCTTCATGAAGATGTCTTTATAAAGGAATTAAAAGAAGGAATAAGTTCCATGTATGGCAAAAAAGGTGAAAAAGTAGTTAAGATGAACCATGATGCAGTAGATCAGGGTATTCAAGCAATTCACCAGGTAGAGATACCTTCAAGTTGGAAAGATATTAAACATGATAACAAGATTCAAGATAATATTTCTCAAGATAAGGATCCTGAATTTGTTAATCGTATAATGAAACCAATGACTGAGATGAAGGGAGGAGAACTTCCAGTCAGTGCCTTTTCGGGTATTGAGGATGGTACATTTCCTTCGGGTCTTACTCAATTTGAAAAAAGAGGAATTGCTGTAAATGTACCTGAGTGGATAATGGAAAGGTGTATACAGTGTAATCAATGTGCCTATGTATGCCCCCATGCAGTAATTCGACCATTTTTAATTGATGATGATGAACTTGCCAATGCTCCTGATACATTTATAACTAAGAAAGCAACAGGTAGAGCATTTGAAGGCTTGAGCTATAAGATTCAGATTTCCCCTCTAGACTGCACAGGATGTGGTAATTGTGCTGATATTTGTCCTGCTAAGGGTAAGGCTCTTATTATGAAACCTTTAGAAACATTGCTTGATGCTGAAGTGGAAAACTGGAGATTTGCAATGGAAGGCATTAAGTTCAAGGAGAATATTAGCTATGGTCAAGCATTCAAAGATAGTCAGTTTAAAAAACCTTTAATGGAATTTTCGGGAGCTTGTGCTGGTTGTGGGGAAACCCCATATATCAGGCTAATAACGCAGTTATTTGGCGAAAGAATGATGATTGCTAATGCTACAGGATGTTCATCCATCTGGGCTTCCTCTGCGCCAAGTACTTCCTATACCATAAATCATGAAGGTAAAGGACCATCTTGGGCAAACTCTCTCTTTGAAGATAATGCAGAATATGGCTATGGAATGTATCTAGCTGTAAAGCATATAAGAAATAAAATCGAAGAAAATATGAGAAAGTTAAATGGAATGAATATAGAAGATAAGGTAAAGGAAGCATTCCATGACTGGCTTCATTACAAAGAGGATGGAGATGCATCTAGAGAAGCTGGAGAAAAGGTTTTGAAAACTCTAGAAGATTTCACCTCAACTGATGCCGAGATAATGCAATTGGTTGAAGACATTAAGCAGAATTCTGATTATCTAACAAAGAGATCCGTCTGGCTTGTTGGAGGAGATGGTTGGGCTTATGATATAGGATATGGAGGCCTAGATCATGTTCTTGCTTCAGGTGAAGATATAAATGTTCTTGTATTTGATACAGAAGTATATTCCAATACAGGAGGACAAGCCTCCAAGTCAACACCTACAGCTGCAGTAGCTAAGTTTGCTGCCTCAGGTAAAAAACAAGGTAAGAAAGACCTTGGTAGGATGATGATGACTTATGGAAATGTATATGTGGCTCAGGTAGGTATCCATGCAGACAATACCCAGTTAATTCGTGCACTTCGTGAAGCTGAAAGCTATAAGGGGCCTTCGCTAATCATATGCTATTCTCCTTGTATTAACCATGGTATTAAAGAGGGTATGGGAAGGAGCATGGCTAACATTAAGAGTGCTGTTGCATCAGGATATTGGCATCTGTATAGATATAACCCAGAACTTAAGAAAGAGGGTAAGAATCCATTTATATTAGATTCTAAGGAACCAACTGAAAGTTTCCGTGATTTTATAATGGGACAGGTTCGTTACAGCTCCCTCATGAAAGCATTTCCAGATACTGCCGAGGAATTATTCCAGCAGGCAGAAAATCAAGCAAAAGAAAAGTATACCATCTACAAAAAGTTAGCTGAATAGGAGACAGGGGGACGTTTCCCCTGTCTCTTTTCTGTTGGGGGAGACAAGTGAGACAAGGGGACGTTTCCTCCGTCTTGTTATTGTATGTATTGATAATTACATTTTCAGCAAGAATTACACAACAGTTAGAGGGTGTTCACCTAACACCATATACATATAATCTCCAGTTGTTCGTCAAGATTTATTTTCAAAATCTTTTGGAAACAAGCACAAAATTTCTTGAAGAAATGCTTAATTTAGCCTATAGGAAGGCGGTTTGTTACTACCTACTACTTGTTCTTCCTTAAATTGTACACAATAAGACAGGAGAAACGTCCCCCTGTCACCCACACTGTCACACCTGAAACAAAAACAAGACAGCGGAAACGTCCCCCTGTCATTCAGACAGCGGAAACGTCCCCCTGTCATTTTTTACTTATATAATTATTATAGTTTTGTTGGTATAATAGTATTGTTAATAAAGTTATTGTCAATAACTTTATATAATATAAAAAAGGGGTGGCTTTAGTGCTTGTGCAATCGATAAAAACCAAAAATACTTCTGTGATAATGGAAGACGTTAAAATTGTTTATAATTTATTTTTTAGAAATGCTCTCTATAGTTTGGAATGTTATAAAGAGGATAGGGATTTTGATAATTGTAACAATTATTCCTTTGTGGAAAATATTACTGATGATGAGGGTGAGGCAGAAACTTTTTTGAAAAGAATAAGTAAGGGAAAAGCTCTTCCAGTACATATTAAGGATTTAGCAGAAGATTATTTGAATTAATTTAGGGATTAAATATTACATATGGGAAGTTAAAAGTTAGCTACAAAATCGTTAAGGAGATTAGATCTTCTTAAAGAGTTTGTGGCTTTCTTTTTTTATACCATTTATTTCAGCCTTCTTTGTATATTTTAAGTAATGATAGGAAAATATAGATTTAAAGGTCTCATATTTTAGTAGAGAAAAAGGATGGATATAATGAGTCGAATTAATTCAGTTGTAATTACAGAGTTGTTTTCTAAAAGTGGAGATGTAGTCGTTAGACCCATTAAGATTAATCAAAATGATCTAGTGGTCCATTTGTTTTGTGTAGATGGTCTGATAAATCAGGCCTTATTTGATGAGGCGGTGTTTAGATCCCTGAAATTTGATCCTTATCTGGAAAAATGCCAAACTGAAAGGCAGATGATGGACTATTTGTTAGAAGGTGGGGCTTATCATATATTTACCAGTGAAGAGACAGATTATGACAAATTATTAAAATCTGTCCTTAGTGGTGTGGTGGCTTTGATTTTTGATGGAGAAGAAAAGGCTATTGTGTATGATATACGCGCCTTTGAGAAACGTTCCATTCAAGAACCCACTGATGAAAATGTTATGAAAGGTTCAAAAGATTCATTTATTGAGGTTCTTCGAATGAACACTGCTTTAGTTCGTAGAAGAATACGGTCTGAGTATTTGGTGGTTGAGCAAATGTCCGTTGGAAGAGTATCAAAAACAGACCTAGCCTTACTTTATGTTAGTAATATAGCAGATATGAATACAGTAAATAAAATACGGGATAAAATTAATGACATTGACATAGATAATTTATCAACCCCTGCATTTATTGAGGAGTATTTGATTGATAATAAATATAGTATTTTTCCTCAGCTTATGTATACCCAAAGACCTGACCGTGTATCTGCAAATCTTTCAGATGGAAGAGTAGCACTTATTGTGGATGGTATACCATATGCATACATTCTCCCATGCCAATTACCTATGCTTATGCAGTCCCCAGATGATTATGCCAATCATTTTTTGATTGGTTCATCTCTAAGGATTATAAGATATATATCCATGATTGTAACCTTGTTTTTACCTGCATTTTATATTGCTGCAACAACCTATCAAAGTCAGATGTTACCAGTACAATTAGCCTTGTCAACACAGGTTGCCAAGCAAAATGTGCCATTTTCGTCGGCTTCGGAGGTACTGGGTCTCTTAATATCCTTTGAGATTCTTATAGAGGCAGGGCTTAGGCTGCCTACGGCAGTGGGAACCACCATGTCTATATTAGGGGGTCTGGTTGTAGGTCAAGCGGCTGTGTCAGCCAACTTAATATCTCCTGCAGTGGTGGTTATAGTAGCCTTAGCAGGAATTGCAGGATTTATGATGCCTAATCAGGATTTAAGCAGTGCAGTAAGGCTTTCTAGATTCATTCTAGCTGTCTTAGCTGCTGTAGCAGGTTTTTTTGGACTAGCTATAGGTTTGATTATTTTGATTACACATCTTTGTAGTTTGGATAATTATAATACAGCCTATATGTCTCCTTTTGTTGATGTTGAAAGGAGAAATATTAGGGATACTTTATTTAGATTTCCTACAAGATATTTTTTGAAAAGGCCAGATGATATTGCTCCAGTTAACAAGACCAAAAGAAGAAATAGAGGGGATAAAGAAGATGAAATTTAAATGGCTGCTTTTATTAGCGATTTTTTGCTTTCTTTTCTTATCGGGATGTACTCATGATATGAACCGAAGGGAAATTGATGAGATTAATTTTATTCACGTAATGGGAATTGATTACTCAGAAGGGAATTTCATTATTACGGTTGTATATAGCTCAGGTAGTGGGGCGGACAAGGAAGGAGGGGGATCTGGTAAGGAAGAGGTTTCCAAAGGCCAGGGAGTAACCCCTTATGACGCTTATGTAGATCTTAAACTGAAAAACAAAAAGTCTATCTCTATAGCCAACACAGGATACTTTATTATAGGAGAGAGGGCTTGTTCAAAAGGTATAAATACTTGCATTGACTTTCTATCAAGAGATGAAACAACTAAGATGGATTCCTTAATATTTGTGACAAAAGGAGTAGATGCAGCAGAATTTATTGAAGACAGTATGGAAGAGGAACAGATTATCCATGAGGATCTTCAAGCTGTAGAGCAAAAACAAAAAGAACTGGTAACAAGAAATGATAATACCCTTATAAATATACTTAATGAAATTGAAAATGAAAAGTCCAGTGTAATAATTCCTTATCTGATAACTGAAGAAAAAGCATTTCTACTTAAGGGTTATGCAGTGTTTGATAACTTGGTATTAGTTGATTATCTTGATATGGAGACTTCTTCAGGTGTGAATTTTTTTAAGAATATTGTCCGGGAATTTCCAATATATCTTGAGGATGATGTATTCTTATCAATATTATATACAAGAAGCAAGGTGAAATCAGAACTGGATAATAAGCAGATTAAGGTTGTTATAAATGTTGACTTTGAAACCATGGTTAAGGAAGTCCTTTCTGATGAGAGTATATTTAATAAAAAGGAATTAGATAGACTTACAATAAAACAGAACGAATACATTATTGATATTATGAGAAAAGCTACTAATTATTCTATTGTAAATGGAAGAGACATCCTTCAGATAGCTAGGCTTATAGAAAACCAGCATACTAGTAAATGGAGTGATTATGAGGAGAACTGGGAGGAGCTTATATCAGAAATCCAATATGAGTTTGTAGTCAACTCTAAGATAAGCAAATCTTTTATTTTCGGTAAAGAAAGGTAGTTAAAAAATATGTTAAAGAGATAGAAAAGAATGGAGCTAATTATGATCTATGCATTTGGGATTTTATTAATATTATCTTTCATTAGACAAAAAGAATTATTATTAAAAAAGAAAAGAAATCTACTTCTTTTTCTTTTCTTGTCAGTCTGTGGATTTACACTTGGTATTGTCCATTTGGTAAGTCCTTATATTCCTAGTATTGCTTATGCAATAGAAAAATATCTGAAATGAGGTAACTATATATGAATAAGCCTTTAACAATAAGGCAAGTGGTGTTTATGTATCTGCTTTTGTCTTTATCTTCAATTCTAAGACAAATACCAACGGCATTGGCAAGAGAAGCAGGCAGAAGTGGATACTTAAGTCCATTTTGGTCCATACTTGCATTAATTCCTCTTACAGCAATTATTGTATTACTTATTAGATCATTTCCTGGTCTTAATATTTATGAAATAATGGTTCATTTAGCAGGTAAGGTAATTGCAAAGCTTATTATTGTATTTTATTTGATATGGGTCTTACTCTATCTATCAACCAAGTTTAATGCATATGCCCTAACACTACAATTTACTCTGATGCCTAAAACCAAGTCGGATTTTTTTATAGCAATTATGCTAGTGTTGGTATACTACGCCCTTCTAAAGGGAAGTAAAACCATATTTAGATTCTCTGAATTTGCATTTGGACCAATAATATTTTTGATAACTGTATTATTTGTATGTGCCATAAGTGTTTTGCGGGTTGATTACTTACTTCCTGTATCTACAATTAATCTACCTTCCACAATAAAGGCTTCAAAAGATGTAATTGCTGTAGGTGGGAATATAATCTTAGTTTTGTTTTTTGCAGATGAGTTTGGAATAGCAATAACTAATAAGCAAATTAGAAAGTTTTGGTTTGCTTCAGGTCTATTTGTAGTTATAAGCTTTGTAATCACAATATTTACTTTTGGAGTAACTGGTCCAAACCTTACGGCAAATCTACCATTTCCATTTTATATCACGGTAAAAGGCATATCATTTTTTAATATATTTGAGAGGTTTGAAGTAGTGGTAACCATGATATGTGTATTATTAGATTTTATAGGTATATGTATAATGTATATTGTAATGACAAGGTGCTTTCAGTGGTTATTTGAAATTAAAGACAGGGGATTTTTATTTTTACCCCTAGCCATTATAATGTTTTATTTGACTAAGTATGTTAGTGCAACTCAATTTGAATTTAGGTATTTTTATAGATATATAATTGTTAACCTAAATCTAATATTTCAATATGTAATTCCCTTCTTGCTTGGCTTAATATGCTTGCTGAAACGAAAATATATTAAAAAACAATATTAATAAATAAGGAGTGTAAAATTATAGTATTTATATTTTTACACTCATTAAATCTTAGTGACAATTTTTAATCATATATATGTATGTCGATTTCTTCATCATCGTACTTGTATATTTGATGCTTTATATATTCTTCGGCAGCAGGATCAAGGAACTGATATACCCTATGGTATTCTTTGGTTTCAGGATCCTTTACTGTCTCGCAGCGGTTCTTATATAGGAATAATACTAAATCATAGCAATCGATCCAAATTTCGTTGACACTTTCTTTTTGAGATTCATCAAATATTAACTGCATTCCAAAATGAAGGTGGGGAGTGCGGATGTTATTGGCATTTTCTTTAGAACTATAGCCTGTTCTTCCAAGATATCCTATTACATCCCCAGCTTGAACAACACTTCCTTCTTCTAAAGATTTGTTGTAAGGAAAGTTTTGCCTAAGATGTGCATAATAGTAATACCTCTTTTTATCGAAACTTCGAATTCCGATTCTCCAACCACCATATTGATTCCATCCTAAAGCTTCCACATATCCAGATTCTACAGCAATAATGGGAGTACCAACTTGACCCATCATATCATGACCTAGATGCCTTCTTTTGTAACCATAACTTCTAGACACACCAAAATCATCATAATGGCTATATGGATAGAATTTGGCTATAGGAAGAAATGCCTTTAGGCCATATTTTTCTTCCCACCTTTTCCCGGTGGGAGATGATTCATCAGCAACTTCAATCTGATATTCACCTACCATACCACCTAGAACAGCTGAATATGCTTCATAGTAATAATCATAATACTTCATACCATCTGTTAGGCTTTCAATAGTTTCTTCCTTACTGGTAAGTTTTTCTGCTATATCTTCCATATGTTTTTCTTTGTATCTTGAGAAATCTCCACCATATTTAGCTCCAAGATAAGCAAGTAGTTCAATCCAATTAAGATGAACCTCCTTATCTTTCGTATCAATATCATAATTATATGCCCTGTCCATGGCTTTTTTGCTAACATCGAAGCTTACCCATTTGATAAATGCTTTTTCTGAATCTTGCATGGATGTATACATAGAGGCTTCTTTATCCAAACCTTGTTTTATTAGGGCAGAAGAGAATATTAGTAATAAAATTAGTTCCAACATAACAATATGCTTGGCTTTATACTTCGTTAACATAAATAAGGCACCCTATCTTATAACTCGTAATATCTTATGACTTAATATGCCCTTTCATGCTCTTTATTCAAAAATGTCATTGTTATATTTCCTATGATATTTTAAATATATATTCATATCATCCTTATTACTATCATATGTGGCAAGTATTATATCCTTAATATCTGAAACTCCTTTTTGGCTTAATCTTTTATTTATCCAAGCTTCATTTTTACCAGTGCTTTTTAGGTTGCCTTTCATAATTTTTCCGTCAATAATTACATTTGCCATGGGAAGGTTTTGAAGTGGTTCAATATTTAAATCCTCTGGTGTAGTAGGCCTTGTGGTTGCCATGGGAAGTATACTTATTTTGCCATTACTCTCCAGATATATTGAATGAATTTCTTCCAAATCAAAATACCCCATTAATCTACATTCTGCTAACAGTTCTCCTATATCTATCTTTGCATTTAATAAATTTTTCTCATATATCTGTCCATCCTGATATAGTAATAATGCTTGTCCTTGAAAGAATCTTCGAAGTATTATGGATTTGCAAGTTAAATAATTTATAGTCAAAGTACAAAACGAAAGAAATGTCATAGAGATTAGTGGATTTATTAAATTATCAGTAGACATAGCAGCCATCTCACCAGCTATGGAGCCGATGGCAATACTGCTAATATAATCGAACATACTAAGTTGTGCCATTTCTCTATTCCCCATTATTTTTGTCAGTATAAACAAAGCTGTTAAAGACACTAAAGATGAAACTAATACCTTTCCAATCTCCATAAAAAGTTTATTCCTCCTAATAGCAATAATATAAGTATATTATTTGCCTAACTATTACATAATATCCTTGATATGTTACTTTGAAATACTATCAAACATTATCTGGTAGAAGTTAAGAGAAAGGAGTATTTATATGAAGGCTTATGTAGATCAAGATGGATGTATCAGTTGTGGTGTTTGTATTGATCTTTGTCCTGAAGTTTTTAGTTATAATGAGGATGAGGTATCACAGGCAATAGAAGGTGATATTCCAGAGAATTGTTTAGAACGTGCAGAGGAAGCTAGGGATGGATGTCCTGTAAGCGTAATTGATCTAAGAGAATAAGATTAGATAAAACCTCTGTATAGTTGGCATGAGATGTTGTCTACAAACTTTTATACAGAGGTTTTACTTTTTAATTAAGATGTTAGCCCGTTTTTCTAATTTCATATTCTATATAATCTAGAATTCTTATTGGACCTTCTAGAACTTCCCTTCCCACATAAAGAGAGTTGTCTGGTCTAATCATAGTGGCCCATTTAATTAATGCTATGCTACCATTTGTAATTTCAAGACCTGTTATGCATCTGGGGTGAACACAACTACCATCATTAAAATATAAGGCTTCTCCAGGATGTGGCATGATTGGTCTATGGGTATGGCCTGTTATAAGCATCTTATTATTGGTTTGGGACCAGCCAATAAGTCGCCTTTCTACTTTGGTTTTCCAATTTCTATTTAGGGATGCACTGGTAGGATTCCGTATACCTATTAGTTCCAATGGCTTCCATAGATACCGAACTAAAAAGCGGGATAATCTCCAGAAGGTATCATTTAGTAGGTCTGCTTGATGACCGTGGGTTAGAAAGATATCGTAAGGAGTATTAATATAATCTAAGATTAGACCTTCTAAAATCTTTATATTAGGAAAAAGTGGTACTACCGATTTACTACTGTCACAGAAAAAAGAATTACATTTTGTCTTTGTGTATTTTGGATCTCTTTTAATAATATCATGATTTCCGTATATCATGTAGAATCTGCCTAATCTATAAAATTGTGACATAAGCCAGAAGGAATCACTATGGGTTGTTATTATGGAATCTATATTTCTATTCTCCCATAATTCATCACCATCCCCCAGTTCGATATAGGTAAATCCTCGGTCATAATAGTATTGTAATGCCGCAAAGAAAAGATTTTGATTGTTCAAGAAGTTATCAGCCCAACCACCGTCACCTCTGTGACAATCACTCATGATTATAATTTTAGAATGATTATCAAAGGCTAATTTTGGAGAATTATTGTAGACTTGGGTTAAGCGTTTATTTACAGACATATCACCCCTCCTTATCAATATCTTGTTTGCGTAAAAACCCCTTAATTTTATTATATGCTTCTTCGTAAACCTGTAGAGGTTTACCCATGCTCATAATATTCCTATACATATTAGGTGACTCCTGCTTTACTAGAGCCAGTTTATCAAGGGTATTAGTATAAGACTTGGTTAAATAGTTAAAGGAATCGCAAAATGAACGGTTATTACGTTGCATGATATATTCAGTTAGAGCATTTTTTGATATAGGTTGCCTTGTATGAGGTTTATCAAAATAAACATAAACGATCTGTCCTTTGATTGCGTATTCACTTTCACTATAACCAGCTTTTCTTAGACCTTCTACAAAGGCCTCTGCCATTTGAGAGTCATATAGCTCCAGCATTATGTTCATTGATAATTCTGAAGGATGTGAAAACTCGGCAAGTTTAAAACCTGTAATCCACCAGTGATATGCAGTTCGGGTAAAGATGACTTCTCCATTTTTCATAAAAGATATGGACATATTTATTCGATCTTTATCCTCTACACAATTATAAAAGGTTCCATTAAAAACACCTGGTATATTTAAATTAGGTCCATCAGTATAGTATATGCCTACTTCACCACCAGTTGTCATACCATATTGCCCCTTCCAAAATTCAATTAACCACTTCATGCCTCCGTAATTAAAGTAAATTGGTTCGCAGTCAATTATCATACTAAAAGGGGCGCAACCTTCGTCATAAAGCCTGAAATATCCAAACTTTCTTTGCCAACAATACATAAGGGAATAGAAAAAATCCTGTGATGGCTCATAGGCAAAACCAAAGGGACTTAAATCATTATTTAATTCTTCTAATCTTTCTGGAGCAGTTCCAATTATATCTGTAATTGGCGGAACTTTTTCTTTTCTCTTTTGTTTTCTTCTCTTACGTCTAAAATACCTAAAAATTGATGATACTACTATAAGAAGCAACAAAAGGATTATTATAGTAAATACCTTATTCTGTATATAAAAGGTCCATAAGATTGATAGACTTGTAATATTAGCGACAAAAAATGAGAAAAATAATTGAAACATTGTATAAACTCCTTTCTTTACGTTATATATCATCATATTCCCATAGATTAGATGATGTTAAAGAAAGGGTAACAAAAAATGCTATTGCTTGACATTTTTACAAACGCGTATTATGATAATTTTGTTATATGGACATACTATGTATATATGGATTTTACATCCATATATAACAAATTTGAGAATGTATTTTGTCAAAAAATTAACCAACTAAATTACAGGAGGGCTAGACTTTGAAGCACTTTTTTCATGGTGGAATTCATCCGACTGATGGTAGTGATAAGTTATTAAGTAATCAAGCACCAATTCGTATGTATACACCTAAAACAGTAGAAATATCCATGAAGCAATCACCAAATAGTGTTTGCCAAGCCCTAGTTAAGGCCGGTGATCAAGTTTTAAAGGGTGATATCATAGGAAAACCGGTAAAGTTTGGAGCTGCAAATATACACGCTAGTATCAGCGGTAGAGTAAGTCAAATTAAGACAATCCATGATGATCAAAATAGAGAGATAGAGATTGTTATTATCGAGGCTGATGAGAATGAAGAAGCAGCACAAAAATTAGGTGAGTATGAAGAAAAGTTGGTTGATCTTTCTGGGTATTCAAGAGAAGTGATAATAGAGAAGATGAAAGAGGGCGGTCTTGTAGGAATGGGTGGAGCAGGTTTTCCTACCCATGTAAAATATGAGACTACAGAAGTAATCAATTATATTCTTGTAAACGCCGCAGAATGTGAACCATATCTTACTTGTGACCATATGCTTATGTTGGAGCAGGGTCACGGAATCATTAATGGTGTGCTCTTATTAGCCAAGGCAGCAGGGGCTATGAAAGCCTTTATATGCCTAGAAGATAATAAGAAAGACGCGGCTAAGTCTTTAGAAGAAATAATAGCTAATAAGGATCTTCCTATTGAAATTAGGATGCTTCCTACAAAATATCCTCAAGGTGGCGAGCGTCAACTTGTGGAGTCGGTACTAGGAACTGAGGTACCAGCAGGTGAATTACCTGCTAAGATTGGGGTTATCATTAACAATGTGGGTACAGCAAAAGCTTTAGCAGATATTGTACTTGGGAATAAACCACTTACTTCTAGGGTTGTTACAGTTACAGGTAAGGTAAATAATCCAAGTAATTATCTGGTTCCCATTGGTACGAAATTTACTGAACTAATTAAAGAGTCCGGAGGTACAACTGCTAAGATTAACAGAATTGTTGAAGGTGGACCAATGACCGGAGCAAGTTGCTTAATTGGTGAGGAAATTGATGAATTAAACGAAAGTGTATCAAAGACTACGGCAGGGATATTAATATTAGAGGATAGCAGTAGAGATGAAACTCCTTGTATTCGCTGTGGTGAATGTGAGAGAGTATGCCCAGCTGGTCTTGCACCATTTAAGATTGATTTTGCCGTACTGGAAGATGATATTTCCTTGTCTAACAAACTATATGCAACTGAGTGTATAAGTTGTGGATGTTGTACTTATGTCTGTCCTGCAAGAAGAGAACTGGCATACCGTGTTACAGTGGCTAAGAACGAGATTTTCAAGTTAAGACGGGAGGGTGCTATCTAATATGAAACTTAAAAGACCAGAACAGTTACATGAGATAAGTCCTCATATAGAAACTAGCAGAAGTTCAAAAGAAATAATGCAGGATGTAGTTATTGCTTTGATACCAGCTTTTCTTGGATCTATTTACTTTTTTGGAATTAATTCAATAATTATTGTTCTGACTGCTGTTACAACATGCGTATTATCAGAGTATATATGGCAAAAAATCAGAAAAGAACAGCTAACCACTAGTGACTGGAGCTGTGTTGTTACAGGAATGTTATTAGCATTTTCTTGTCCTCCTACAACTCCTATTTGGGCTGTGATTATTGCATCAGCCTTTGCTATATTGGTGGCAAAGCAGTTTTTTGGCGGGGTTGGAAGCAATTTTGCAAATCCTGCTTTAATGGGACGAGCATTATTAATGTTTCTTTGGCCAGCTTCCGTGTCTCAATATGTAACAACATTTCATGAAGGAAGTGATGCTGTAAGCTCAGCAACAGTTCTTGGTTTGGTAAAAAGCGGTACAGAAATTTCTAGCTATTCTAAGTGGGACATGTTTATAGGAAATGTTCCCGGTTGCATAGGTGAAACAAGTGCCTTATTGCTTCTTATAGGATTTGCTTATCTATGTTATAGAAAGGTTGTAAACTTTGCAGCCGCAGGGACATATACATTAACTGTATTATTAATAACATTTGTTTTTTCTAATGAAGGTTTATTTCAAGGTGACATCTTGACTAATTTACTTTCAGGTGGTTTAATACTTGGAGCATGTTATATGATGACAGACTATGCATCAGTAGCTCCTAGGGTTAAGGTAACACTTGCTGCAATAGCAGGTATTATTACTGCTGTATTTAGGATATGGGGAATGCTTCCTGAGGGGGTAATGTATGGAATTCTTGCTGCAAATTGCCTATCAGGTTTAGTGGATGCACTTATAAGACCCCATATTTATGGAGTTAATTTAAAGAAAAATAGTAAATAGAAGAGAGGAAAATATTATGAAAGATGATAGCAGATTAAAAGGTATAATAGCATTAGCTGTAGTGACAGTTATTGCTTTTGGTGTGATTTATGGAAGTAGAATATTAGTTAAAGATGAAGCTAAGGATAATAATGACAATGGAGCGGTTGTTGAAGATCTTCCTGGTGCTATAGATGTAAGTGGAGCAGAAGGTATAGTAGCAGCAAGGGAGATTACTGATGGTGGTGGTAATGTTACATCATATTCAGTAACTGCTGAAGCTACAGGATTTAATGCAGGCTTTCCAATAACAATGGAAGTTATCTTTGAAAATGATGCTCTAACCATACAAGAAGTTAAGCTTATAAGCCATGCTGAAACTCCAGGTTATGGTAAGAAGATGGAAGAAGATAATTATTTGGATCAATTTAAGGGTATGACAGCAACTGACGCAGAATCTATAGATGTTATTTCAGGTGCAACTGTTACAACTAATGCCTTAGTTGATCTTGTTAACACAGCTTATAACTATATAAGTTCTTATGCAGGAAATTAATTATAAAAACATCAGAATGGGATCAAATCAGAAAGGATAGGGCATATGAAGAATAGATATCCTATGGAAGCATTTGCACTTGCTATGATTATTTTTACTCAGAACATGAGGATAGCATTAATTACAGGTATTCTCATACTATTTATAACAACTTTAGGCCTTGTGCTTGATGGATTTATAGGAAACAAACTTCCAAGTTGGAGCAGGAATTCTTGTACAATAATCCTTATGGTATCTTTAGCCTATTCAATATTTAGAGTTGTACTTATTGGTATCTTAGGATATGAGATTGATGATTCGGCTTATATATTTCATGTGTTCTTAGGCATACTTATATCAAAACATATAATAGATGTTCAGGATCAAATAGTAAGTTATAATCGCCTCCTATTAGAAGGTGCCGGGGCATATGCAACCATGCTGATTATCTCTATAATCAGAGAGTTTATGGCACTTGGAAGTATATATGGTTATGAACTTGCCCAGTTTAATATAATGTCCAATGGTTTTTCTACAGTTGCAATTGGTTTTGTGTTAACTGCTATTGGACTAGCAATCCTAAATAGGATCTATGGATATAAGAATATTAAGTCACAAAGTATTTTGGTTATATTACCTGTGGTAATTATTAATCAGCCATTTGTAATAGCAGGTATTAATTCTAATATCAGCATGCTAATAACTATTATTATAGTGCTTGTGATGGTGTATTCTATTAAAAGACATCTTGTGTTTTCAAGACTAAGTAAAGAAATAAAGTATCTACCTGCTTGTCTTATGTCTACAGGTATGATTTATATTATTCTTTCCATGTTCTAATTGTTTTGATAATATGAGTATTGGAAATGATTCATGTATGGAGCAAGTGTGGC
The DNA here is from genome assembly GCA_012520635.1 of Clostridiales bacterium. Taxonomy (GTDB): domain Bacteria; phylum Bacillota; class Clostridia; order Lachnospirales; family Lachnospiraceae; genus Mobilitalea. The sequence goes on from JAAYNY010000057.1 coordinate 38,793, forward strand.
TTATAGCCTACCATTTTTACACTTGCTCCATATTAACTTAAGGTTGAGATAATATGAAAAAAAATGATTTTTACTTAATTGGTGGACTTATATTTTTAATTGCAGTAATGTATTTCTTCATAAACCTTTCAAAGACTGAGGGTAGCAAATTGATTATTACTGTTGACGGAAAAGAACATAAAATCCTACCCCTTGATAAAGACACCACGTATACAATAGAACATGAAGATGGGAACTTCAATACCCTTGAAATTAAGGATGGCCATGTAGGAATGGTTGATGCCAGTTGTCCTGATAAAATTTGTGTAAAGCATCACACAATTCACAATAACAACGAATCAATTACATGCCTTCCAAACAATGTTGTTCTTAGGGTTCTTAGTGATGAGGAGAGCGATATGGATGCTATCTCCAGATAAGGAACGTAATCATATATTACAAAGGAGTTATAATGAAATCTAGAAAAGTAGCAAGCTATGGCTTGTTTATAGCACTTGCTTTTATATTTAGTTATGTTGAGCACCTTATTCCCATGCCATTTGCTTTGCCAGGTATGAAATTAGGTCTGGCAAATCTTGTGATTATAATAGCCATATATGGTATAGGTCTTAAGGAAGCTTTTGTATTATCTATGGTTCGTATTCTGCTTGTAGGTTTCACCTTTCGTGATCCCTCCACCTTGTTATTTAGCTTTGCAGGAGGAATACTTAGCTGGGTTTTAATGGCTGTATTTAAAAAGTCAAAACTCTTTAGCATGGTGGGAGTAAGTATAATAGGAGGAATCGCCCACAATGTAGGTCAGATAATAGTAGCCATCTTGTATGTGAAGAATACAAGTTTGATATACTACTTGCCACTTCTAATGATTTCAGGGGTAGTAAGTGGTACGCTTATTGGAATTCTAGGTGGTTTGGTTATAAAAAGAATAAAAAAATATTTAATATGATAGACAGATAATAAACAGAGGATGATGACTAATGGCGAAATTATATTTTAAATATGGTGTTATGGGAAGTTCTAAAACAGCTCAGGCCTTAATTACTAAATTTAATTATGAGGAACGAGGTATGAGTGTATGGCTAATTAAGCCAATGATTGATAACCGAGACAAGGAAGATATGGTGATGTCAAGGATAGGCTTAGAACAAAAGGCATATGTACTACCTATGGATGAAGATCTTTATCAGACTTTTCTAAAGATTGAGCAGAAGATGGATGTAATAATTGTTGATGAGTGTCAGTTCTTATCTGAGGAACAGGTTGACCAGCTATCTATGATAGTAATTGAACATGATATACCAGTACTTTGCTTTGGACTTAGGACGGATTTTCGTACAAAAATGTTTCCAGGAAGCAAGCGCTTAATGGAGATAGCAGATTCGATTACGGAGATTAAGACAATCTGTTCCTGTGGTAAAAAGGCTACAGTAAATGTAAGAAAAGGTGAGGATGGTAGGATAATAACTCATGGTGAGCAGATATTAATTGGTGGAAATGATACCTATACTGCCATGTGTCATCAATGTTATATTGAGGGAATAAAAAATCAAAAGGTATTATAATAATGCAAGACTGCTTATAATTATCCAGTTCACTATATTTAGAGTTTTTAGTTGAATTTTTTAGCAGATTTAGTATAATTGAATTTAAGATACAGTTGTATCTAACACTTTACGGAGGGATGTTTTTATGAGGAAGTTATTGGCTGTTTTAATGGTATGTGTACTTGCAATTGGTACATTGACTGCATGTGGTAGTAAAGATGGCGGTAAAAGCGATACTTATGAAATTGCTTTAATTACTGACAAGGGTAATATTGATGACAAATCATTTAACCAAGGTTCCTGGGAAGGTGTTGTAGAATTTGCTAAGGCAAATGATATAACACATCAGTATTATAAGCCAGAAGATGCTTCTGATGAGTTTTATCTTGCATCTATAGATCTTGCAGTATCTGGTGGTGCAAAAGTTATTGTAACTCCAGGTTTCTTATTTGAAGTTCCTATTTATGAGGCTCAGACCAGATATCCTGATGTTAAATTCATCTTATTAGATGGAGAACCTCATACAGCTGACTATCAAACATATGAAACTAAAGAAAATGTTGCAAGTATTTTATATGCTGAAGAAGAATCCGGATACTTAGCAGGATATGCTGCAGTAATGGATGGTATGAGAAATCTTGGTTTCATGGGTGGTATGGCTGTACCTGCTGTTCAGGCATTTGGTTACGGTTATTTAGAAGGTGCAGAAGATGCTGCTAAAGAATTAGGATTAGCTGATGGTGATGTTAAGGTTACATACCATTACACAGGTAACTTTGATGAAACTGATACCAATAAGGCAACTGCTAAAACTATGTATCAAGAAGGTGTAGAGGTTATATTTGCTTGCGGTGGTTCTGTAGGTAAGAGTGTAATGGCTGCGGCTTCTGAAGCTGATGCAAAAGTTATCGGTGTTGACGTTGACCAAAGATATGACAGTGAAACAGTTATAACATCTGCTACAAAGGGCTTATCTGCTTCAGTTATTGCAGTTCTTGAATCCATCTATAAGACAGATTCTTGGGATAAATTTGGTGGAAAGACAACATACTTTGAAGCTAAAAATGACGGTGTTAGCCTTCCTACAGAAGTTATAGGAGATGATAAGGCAGATGCTTTTGATCGTTTTGAAAGCTTTACCATTGATCAGTATAATGCAGTATTTGCAAAACTAGTTGATGGTTCCGTAGATCCTACTCGTGTAATTGATATTGAAGATGCTGGTGGTGTTGCAACAGCTGATGAGCTTGTAAACGGTCTTAACCTAGTTAAAGTACAGGTGGAAGTTAGATAAGTATTTTATCATTGCATTATATAAGATAATAAGTAGATTACTTAGCCTTATGATGGCAATGACACTTAGGGGAGAGGCTGTTGCCTTTCCCCTTTATAATTTTAGGCAAAATAATTATGGTAAAAGATAAGAACATTTACCGTGGAGGGCAACATGGATAATTATATTATTGAAATGCTTAATATCACCAAGGTGTTTCCCGGAATTGTTGCAAATGATAACATTACATTAAAGCTTCGAAAAGGGGAAATTCATGCACTGCTAGGTGAAAATGGTGCAGGAAAATCTACTCTTATGAGTGTCCTATTTGGTTTATATCAAGCCGAAGAAGGTGAAATTCATAAGAATGGAAAAAAAGTTGAAATTAATAATCCTAATGATGCAAATGACTTAGGAATTGGAATGGTTCACCAGCATTTTAAGTTGGTGGATGTATTTACAGTGTTAGAAAACATTATTCTTGGTGTAGAGCCCAATAAGATGGGCTTTATTCAGAAAAAAGAAGCCAGAAAAAAGATTATGGACTTAAGCGAACAATATGGATTAAAGGTTAATCCTGATGCATTAATAGAGAATATTTCTGTAGGTATGCAGCAAAGGGTAGAAATTCTTAAGATGTTATATCGTGAGAATGAAATATTAATTTTTGATGAGCCTACAGCAGTTCTTACACCTCAAGAAATTGATGAATTAATAGAAATCATGAGAGGATTTGCGGCAGAAGGAAAGTCCATCTTGTTTATTACACATAAATTAAATGAGATCATGGCAGTTGCAGATCGTTGTACAGTTCTTCGAAAGGGTAAGTACGTAGGTACAGTTGATATTAAGGATACTACCAAGGAAGAATTGTCACGAATGATGGTTGGCCGTGAAGTAAACTTTAAAGTAGATAAATCTGAAGCAAAGATAAAGGAAAAGGTTCTATCTGTAAAGAACTTATCAGTTGCCTCAGAACATCATAAAAATCTTGCTGTTAACAATATATCATTTGATGTAAATGCTGGAGAGATTGTATGTATAGCAGGTATAGATGGTAATGGACAGACAGAATTAGTCTCAGCACTTACGGGGCTTTCTAAGATGGAATCAGGCCAGATTATTCTTTGTGATACTGATATTACCAAGGCAAATATAAGAAAAAGATCTAAAGCGGGAATAAGTCATGTTCCTGAGGACAGACACAAACATGGGCTTGTTCTTGATTATAGCTTAGAAGACAATATGGTTTTACAAAGATATTGGGAGCCTAAGTTCCAGAAGAAAGGCTTTATAAAAAAACGTGAAGTTAGAAAATATGCTAATCAATTAATTGAAAAATATGATGTTCGTAGTGGTCAAGGACCTACAACTATTGCTAGGAGTATGTCTGGAGGTAACCAACAAAAGGCAATACTTGGCCGAGAGATAGATAAGGAACATAAGCTTCTTGTTGCAGTCCAACCTACTAGAGGACTAGATGTAGGAGCTATTGAATACATTCATAGTCAATTGGTAGCCTCTAGAGATTCTGGAAAGGCAGTTCTCTTGGTTTCTCTTGAACTAGATGAAGTTATGAATGTCAGTGATAGAATTCTGGTTATATACGAGGGAGAGATTGTTGGTGAACTAGATCCAAAGAAAATAGATGTCCAGGAATTGGGCCTATATATGTCAGGCGCAAAAAGAGACAAGAGTAAAGGAGAGTAAGTATGGACAAGACATGGATTAAAAAGATCACTAAAAGTAAATCCTTTTCAGCCTTTACCTCCGCACTTCTTGCGATTTTTCTTGGACTGATAATAGGATTTATTGTTATGCTATTTGCAAGGCCAGAAAGAGCTGTGGCTGCATTGCAAAAAATCCTCTTTTATGGATTTACTGATCTGGGAAATGTATTTTATTTTGCAACACCTATAATGATGACTGGTTTATCCGTAGGTTTTGCTTTTAAGATGGGTCTATTTAATATAGGAGCATCAGGACAGTATACACTAGGTATGTTATTTGCTTTATATGCAGGATTTACCTTTGACCTTCCCCTTGGAATTCACTGGATAGTTTGTGTTTTATTTGGAATGCTAGGTGGAATGCTATGGGGTATATTCCCTGGGCTCTTTAAGGCGTATTTTAATGTTAATGAGGTAATTACATCGATTATGTTCAACTACATAGGAACATATCTTGTGGACATGTTGGTTAAAGGTAGTGCTAAGATGTATGTTCCTACTACCACAAGGACAGCATATCTTCCCCAGTCTGCACAACTACCAGCACTTGGGATTAAAAATTCCTCAGCAAATATAGCTATATTTATAGCTATTGCTTTAGCTATTATCTTATTTATTATATTAAATAAGACAACCTTCGGATATGAACTTAGAGCAACAGGTTTTAATAAACATGCCAGTCAATATGCAGGTATGAATGGTAAGAAGAATATTGTTATAACTATGATGATTTCAGGAGCTTTAGCAGGCCTTGGTGGGGCATTTGCTATACTTGCTCCTTCCACAATTGCAGGAAGTAGCCAGACTTATGAACCTATTAATGTAATAGCAGCTAATGGATTTAATGGAATTGCAGTTGCATTACTTGGTAATTCAAGTCCTATAGGAATTATATTTTCTTCAATTTTTATATCACATATTCAAAGGGGAGGTACCCAAACAAGTATCCTTGGGTTCAAGCCTGAGATTATTGACGTTGTAGTAGCAATAATTATATACTTCTCAGCATTTTCATTGGTTATAAAGATGGCTGCAGGAAGATTAATAACAAAGATGAGACATAGTAAGGGTAAGGAAGAGGTTGACCAAGCCTTAAGTGAAGAGACCTATATGCCTGATAAACCAGGTGATAATACAGATGATATAGAAGAGAAGGAGGTGTAGGAATGGATATAGTATATTATTTAGTACAGAACACCCTTCCAGTTGCTGTAGCCTTGCTTTTAGTAGCTTTAGGTGGAATGTTTAGCGAGCGAAGCGGAGTTATAAATATAGCTTTAGAAGGTATTATGCTTTGCGGAGCATTTGCCGGTTGCTTATTCGTACATTTTATTGAGAAGAATTCACTTCCTGCACAGCTTATCTTTGTACTAGGTATGTTAGTGGCTGCAGTTGCAGGACTTATATTTTCCTTATTATTATCCTGGGCAGCAATACACATGAAGGCAGATCAGACTATTGTAGGAACAGCCTTAAATATGTTAGTACCAGCAACAGTTTTATTATTCTCTAAAATGTTCTTTATGTCTGATGGTGTAACCACTAACACAAGGTTTTATATTAGAGAAGTAAAGGGATTAGGTGATATTCCTGTAATTGGTAAGCTCTTTTTCCAAAATACCTACTTGAGCCTATATATTGGAGTGGTAATTTTAATTATAGCTACCATTGTATTTTATAAGACAAGGTTTGGACTTAGGCTTCGTGCCTGTGGTGAACATCCTCAAGCAGCTGATTCCGTAGGTGTTAATGTATATACCATGCGTTATGCTGGAGTGTCAATATCAGGAGTTCTTGGTGGTTTAGGTGGCTTCTTTTATGCTGTAGGAGTTATGGATGGTAATGTTAATGGACACACAGGAGTAGCAGGTTTTGGTTTCTTGGCTCTGGCTGTATTAATATTTGGTCAGTGGAAGCCCATACAAATCCTTTTTGCTTCCTTGTTCTTTGCCTTCCTAAGAACATTAGCTTATTCAACAACACTTATTCCTTTCCTGAAGGCTTTAAATTTAAATCAGGATTATTATAAGATGTTGCCATATGTGGCTACTATGGTTGTACTAGCTTTTACATCAAAAAGATCCCGTGCTCCAAAAGCTGAAGGTATTCCATACGATAAAGGAACAAGATAAGATAGTAAAAGAATAAGACTAGGGGTACACAGCTATGACCTTATGGTTATAACTGAGTACCCTTTTATATTTTCATTTTATTTTTTAAAATGAAACTTTAATATATTGTTATTAATACAAAAGTGTATCTATGGCTACATCATTTAGATGGGTCTCTTGTATAATATTGATTAAGATTGTAGTTTGAGTATATTACTACTATTTAAGTGTTTTATAATTTCTTTTAATTATGAGGAGGATATAAGTAGATATGGTTAGACAGATAATTAAAGTTGATGAAGAACTATGTATTGGTTGTGGCCTTTGCGTTAATGCTTGCCAAGAGGGCGCTTTAGAGCTTGTTGATGGTAAAGCTAAGCTTACAAGAGATGATTATTGTGATGGATTAGGTAACTGCTTACCTGCCTGTCCAACAGGAGCAATATCTTTTGAGAACCGTGAGGCTCTGGCCTTTAATGAAGAGGAAGTTAAGAAGAAGGCAGAGAAGCAAAGCCAAAAGAAGGAAGAGGAAGCAGTTAAGCCCAGCTTTGGAGGTTGTCCTGGATCTAGGATGATGAGTATTAATAGAAAGGCTGATAAGACTACATCTGACGAAGTGAATGATAATCACCTTCCTTCTATGCTTGGACAATGGCCTGTTCAAATTCAGCTAGTTCCTATAAATGCTCCCTATTTTAATAATGCAGATCTATTAATTGCTGCTGATTGTACGGCTTATTCCTATGGAAATTTCCATTCATTTATGAAGGATAAGGTTACAATAATCGGTTGTCCAAAACTTGATGATACAGATTATTCTATAAAACTTGCAGAAATACTAAGAAATAATAATATTAATAGTATTACAGTTATTCGCATGAGTGTTCCATGTTGCTCAGGAATAGTACATGCAGTAAAGACAGCTATGATTAAGAGCGAAAGCCTTATTCCTTGGAGAGTGGTTACTATATCAACAGATGGAACCATCATAGAGGATACAAAATAAAAACTTGAGAATAGGATTTGACTCTAGTAACGTGGTAGCATACTGGTTTGACAGTTCCTTTTTGTGTTTATATAATACTTTATGTCAATATAAGAAACATAATAAAGAAACGGAGATTTACATCAGTGGATAAACTTAAAAAAACCAATCTTACCTCAAAACTAGCTTTATTTGGAGCTTCCATCATTTGGGGGAGCTCCTTTATTGTTGTTAAAAATTCAATGGATAGTATGGGACCAAATTTATTACTGACAATACGCTTTACTATTGGATGTATATTGTTAAGCCTTATCTTTTATAAGAAACTTAAACTTATAAATAAGGATTATTTAAAGAGGGGAGCTATTATAGGAGTTTTTTTGTTTATTGCTTATAGTATACAAACCATTGGTATAACGGATACAACTCCTGGAAAAAATGCGTTTTTAACGGCAATTTATTGTGTTATTGTCCCCTATTTGTACTGGATAGTTGATAAAAACAAACCTGATAAATATAATATTCTAGCTGCAATTATCTGTTTATCAGGAATAGGTCTAGTATCATTAAATAAAGATTTCACCATAAGATTTGGTGATTCTTTCACATTGATAAGTGGCTTTTTTTATGCTGCCCATATGGTAGCTCTTAGTAAGCTTACAAAAGATAGGGACCCAGTATTACTAACTATAATTCAATTTGCTTATGTAGCAGTATTTTCTTTAATTGCCACACTGATATTTGAGGACATTCCAAAGTCCTTTAATAATGGAGCTATAATGGATTTATTATATTTGGCCATTTTTGCTACCGCTGTGGCCTTGTTATTGCAGTCTATAGGACAAAAACGTACAAAACCAACTGAGGCATCGATTATTATGAGTCTTGAAGCGGTCTTTGCTATAATTTTCTCTGTCATATTCTATAAAGAAGTAGTTACTATTAAGTTGTTTATAGGATTTCTATTAATCTTTATAGCTGTTATAACCTCTGAAACTAAATGGACTTTTTTAAGAAAAAGAAAAGTTAAATAAATAAAATATTAATAAATAAAAAAACCCACTTGACATTGTCACCAAGTGGGTTTATTATTTATATAATATTAATACATAGTAAATAGGTGCGAATACTATGATATGAATATTAAGTTAAGAAAAGTAGTATAGATTTATAGTGTATCTTAATATATTTATGGTGATAATAACTAAAGAATTACTTACTACTTAACAATATAAAAAAATTAGGTTAATAAGAAAGGAAATAATATTATGGCGAATATTAATAAGAAAATAACAGATCTGATTGGTAATACACCCTTACTAGAGTTAAGCAATTATAACAATAAACATAATCTGAAAGGAAATATAATTGCAAAGTTGGAGTATTTTAATCCTGCAGGAAGTGTTAAGGATAGAATTGCAAAAAAGATGATTGATGAAGCATTAAAATCAGGTGAAATAACTAAGGATTCCACAATCATTGAGCCAACAAGTGGTAATACAGGAATTGGGCTTGCAAGTGTATGTGCAAGTTATGGATTAAA
>JAAYNY010000058.1 GCA_012520635.1 Clostridiales bacterium
CTCTTTCTGGTGGACAGAGACAGCGTGTTGCTATGGGTCGTGCTATTGTTCGTCAACCTAAAGTATTCCTTATGGACGAACCACTTTCAAACCTTGATGCTAAACTAAGAGTACAGATGCGTATAGAGATCTCTAAGTTACACCAGAGATTACAGACAACATTTATCTATGTAACACATGACCAGACCGAGGCTATGACACTTGGTACTAGAATTGTTGTTATGAAAGATGGTCTTGTTCAGCAGGTAGACACACCTCAGAACCTATATGATAGACCTGCTAACAAATTCGTAGCAGGATTTATGGGATCACCACAGATGAACTTCGCTGAAGCTACTGTTGTTCAGAGTGGTTCAGATGTATTCGTACAATTTGGTAACCATAGATTAAGACTTCCTGAAGGTAAAGCTAAGAAGGTTGTTGAAGCTGGTTATGTAGATAAGGAAGTTATCATTGGTATCCGTCCAGAGGATCTTCATGATGAAGAGTTATTCATAAACAATTATCCAGAAGCTGTTATTGAAGCTACTGTAAGAGTATATGAGCTTCTTGGTGCAGAAGTATTCTTATACTTCACAATTGATGACTCTCTAGATATTACCGCACGTGTAAATCCTCGTACAACTGCAAGACCTGATGACGTAGTTAAGATTGCATTTGATATGTCTAAGGTTCACGTATTTGATAAGGATACTGAGCAGGTAATTACAAACTAATAATAAAATCATTAGAAGGGCTGTTGAAAAACAGCCCTTTTTTTGTGAAAAAACAGATATTATATAGCCTTCAGTCTTATTTCTGGCTAGTAGAAACAGTTAGTTTAATAAAAAAACTAATTATAAATATATCTGTTTTAACAGTATTGTACTAAATAACTTGTAAAAATTTCGTGAAAATAGTTTACTTTCAACTATATTAGTGCTAAACTAGGACTAGTGTATATGAATTTTATGTGGAAATTCTAAATATAATATTTAAAGGAGTGTAATTATGATTTCGAATCAGATTCTTCAAAATACAATTGATGGATTAAAAGGCATAACCCGTATTGATATATCTGTTATGGATACAGAAGGTAAAGTCTTAGCAACCACTGTAGAAAATGCAGAGCAGTACGAGAACTTAGTATTATCATTTGTAGCATCCCAGGCAGATAGCCAGGCGATTCAAGGGTATCAATTTTTTAAGGTTTTTGATGAACGTCAACTAGAGTATGTAATATTAGCAAAAGGTGATAGTGAAGATGTCTTTATGATAGGTAAAATAGCTTCTTTTCAGATACAGAATCTATTGGTAGCCTACAAAGAACGATATGATAAGGATAATTTCATAAAGAATCTACTTCTGGATAATCTACTCTTAGTGGATATATATAATCGTGCAAAAAAACTTCATATTGATACAGAGGCTAAAAGGGTTGTATATATTGTGGAAACTAAGAATGAAAAGGATACCAATGCACTTGAAACCGTACGAAGCCTTTTTGTAGGAAAAACCAAGGACTTTATAACAGCTGTAGATGAAAAGAATATAATTCTTGTAAAAGAAGTTAAGCCAAATGAAACCCACGAGGATCTTAGTAAGACTGCTCATATTATTCTTGACATGCTAAATACTGAAGCCATGACCAAGGTTCATGTAGCTTACGGTACGGTGGTAAGTGAGATTAAGGATGTATCTAGATCCTATAAGGAAGCAAAGATGGCACTAGATGTGGGTAAGATATTCTATAGCGACAGAAATGTTATAGCTTACAATAATCTTGGAATTGGTAGATTAATTTACCAGCTTCCAATGCCTTTATGTAAAATGTTCATAAGGGAAGTGTTTGAAGGTAGATCCCCCGATGACTTTGACGAGGAGACACTGTCAACAATAAACAAGTTCTTTGAGAATAATTTAAATGTATCTGAAACCTCTAGGCAATTATACATTCATAGAAACACCTTAGTATATCGCTTAGATAAGTTGCAAAAGAGCACAGACCTTGATCTTCGTGTATTTGAAGATGCCATCACATTTAAGATAGCATTAATGGTTGTTAAATACATGAAGTACATGGAACAATTAGACTATTAATAAGAAAAACCGCAGGAATGACTAGAGTATGAGTGAGTATAAGCAAGTAAATCCTGCGGTATTTTATACATTTTGCCGTGTTAGGAGGGGCTTGTTTGAGAGAAAATAAGAATTTTATGAAGGGATTTCTGATAGGGCTTATTGGAGCTTTACTATTGGTAACTGTCATAGCTAGTGGTGTTACTTATTATATTGTTAATAATAGTAATAGTGAAGAGAAAATAGGAACTGAAGATGTGGCTGCTGCAGAAACTGAAGATGAGGATTCATACGAAAAAATCATAAATAAATTATCAATAATGAAGATGTTTATTGATAATTTCTACTTAGATGAAGTGAATTCAGAAGATTTTGCTACTGGAATATACAAAGGTTTTGTGGCTAGTCTTGAAGATCCTTATTCAACATATTATACAAAAGAAGAATATAGAAGCTTGTTGGAGATGTCATCCGGTGTTTACCATGGAATCGGAGCAGTTGTTACTCAAGATGTAAAGACTGGGATTGTTTCAATTGTAAAACCATATAAAGGCGGACCTGCCTATGAAGTTGGATTGCTTCCTGATGATATTATATATAAGGTAGAAGGGGAAGAAATCGACGGAATGGATCTGTCTGAAGTAGTAGGAAAGATGAAAGGAAAGCCAGGTACCAAGGTAAATGTGACTATTATAAGAGAAGGAAAGACTGACCCTCTTGACTTTACTATAGAAAGAAAAGAGATTAATATTCCTACTATTGAACATGAAATGCTTGAAGATAATATAGGATATATACAGATACTTGAGTTTGATGAGATTACTGTATCCCAATTTATCCTTGCTATAGATGATCTTGAAAGAAAAGGAATGGAAGGTTTAGTTATTGATGTAAGAGATAATCCTGGTGGATTATTAGAAGCTGTAGTTTCCATGCTTGATAGACTACTTCCTAAGGGATCAAACATAGTCTATACTGAGGATAAAAACAATAAACGTGAATACAAGGATGCTAAAAAATCTGATAAATTTGATAAACCCCTTGTTGTATTAATTAACGGTAATAGTGCCAGTGCTTCTGAGATTTTTGCAGGAGCCATACAAGACTATGAGATAGGAACCATTGTGGGAACAACTAGTTTTGGTAAGGGGATTGTTCAGCAAGTCATACCTCTTGTAGATGCAAGTGGAAAACCTGACGGAACAGCAATTAAATTAACCATATCAAAGTACTTTACTCCAAAAGGTCGCAATATTCATGGTACTGGAATTGAACCTGATGTAGAGATAGAGTTATCTGAGGAATTGAAACAGCTAGTTACCATACCCCATGATAAAGATAACCAACTTCAAAAAGCTATTGAGATATTAAGAAAAAACATAGAATAATATAAGATTAATAAATAATTGCAAAGGGGGAACAGGTCTATGACTTTCATAAAGTCATAGATGGGTTCCCCCTCTTCTTTGTTAATTTATTTCTTCTAACCCTAATATAAATTTAAAATCAACCGATAAATAATATAAGATGAAAAACATTTTTAAGTTAGGTGGTGAGATAATGCGTATAGATGCATTTAATAAGGTTAGTCAGATTTATAACTCTAATAAGACATCAAAGATAAAAAAGCATACAGAAAGTAGCTTTAGTGATAAGCTTGAAATATCTCAAGTGGCTAAGGATTATAGAGTAGCAAAGGATGTTCTGGCACAGACTCCTGATATAAGGGAAGATAGAGTGTCTGATATTAAGAGACGAATGGAATCTGGAACTTACAATGTAAATATGCAAGAGGTTGCTGATAAGTTGGTTAACCGTTATTTTGATGAACAGATATAGAATAGGATTAATTTCTTTATATCAGTTTGGAAATGAGGTATATTGTGGCAGGCTTAATTGATGAGTTAATTGATGTATTAAAAGAAGAATGTGAGACTTATAAAGGGCTTATTCCTATTGCTAGGGAGAAGACACAAATTATTGTAGAAAATGATACAGAAACCTTGCAGAGCATAACTGCAAAAGAACAGAAAGCCATAGATAAGATAACCTCACTAGAGAACAAAAGAGTTAGAATCATGGATGATATAAAAACTGTTCTTGGAAAAAAAGATGAGGAACTTAATCTTGGCACTCTTATCAATTTATTAGATAGACAAGAAGAGGAAAAGTTAGCTTTATCTAAGTTACATGATAAGCTTAAAGAAGCAATCAGTATATTAGTAGAGACAAACAATAGAAATAAAGTGTTAATTCAACAATCTCTAGAGATGATAGAGTTTAATATGAATTATCTCCAAAGTACAAGGATGTCGCCGGGGAACAACACTTACACTAAAAATGCATCACAATTTAGTGAAAACAATTCACAAACAGGCATGTTTGATGCAAAACAGTAGTATATAAACGTGAGGTGGTATGTTTATGGCTTCATTTAATGGTTTACACTTAGGTGTTTCGGGACTGAATGTCAGTCAGGCTGCTCTTAATGTAACTTCCCACAACCTAGCCAATGTGGATACAAAAGGTTTTGTTAGACAACAGACAGTAGTAACAGATTTTCAATATGTAAAAGTCGGAAATTCCAACCTTTATGCCATGCAAAAAGGCTTAGGAGCTAACTTTGCTGAGGTAAAGCAGGTAAGGGATTCCTTTTTGGACCTAGCCTATCGCCAGGAGATTGGTAGACAGGCTTTTTATGAATCCCAATATCAAGCTATAAATGAAATAGAAGGACTATTCGGAGAGTTGGAAGGGGTTCAATTCCAGAATACTATGAGAGAATTCTGGGAAGGCTTACAGGAATTATCAAGACAGCCTGATAATATTGTGGCAAGGGCTGCATTTATACAGACGTCAGTTTCTTTTGTAGAAAGAGCTGATAATATATTTAATCAATTAAATGACTATCAAATAAATCTCAATACCAAGATTAATGAACAGGTTAGTAGAGTTAATGAAATTGGTGATGAGATTAAGAATTTGAATATAAAGATTAGGCATTATGAGAGCACAGAAGTAGAGAATGCCAATGACTTAAGAGACCAAAGAAATATGCTTCTGGATGAGCTTAGTCAGATTGCCAATATTACATATAAAGAAAATAAAGTGGGAGTGGTTACAGTAAATCTTGAGGGTGTACCCTTTGTAACGGAAGATATGGTGTATTATATGGATACCGTTCAGATTGGGGAAGATACTCAGATGCTAAAAGCTGTATGGCCAGCTCACGGTAATGTGGATGTATTTAATATGGATAGACCTCCCTCTTCTGCCCATGATACAGACATAGGCTCCCTTAAGGGATTACTAATTGCCAGAGGACACAAGCAGGCTAATTATACAGATATACCAGTTAGGGAAAGATTCGAAACAGATAGTCAGTATCAGACAGCTGTAGCTGAATATAATAGAGATATTGAGCCATCAATAATTATGACAGTACAAGCTCAATTTGACCAGCTCGTTCATGGTATAGTTACTATGATAAATGACACTTTATCTCCTAACAAAGAAGTAACCTTGTTAGACGGTAGTAAGATAAAGATATTAGATGTAGATAGGGCACCTATTGGAATGGACCAGGAAGGGACAATGGGAGAGGTCTTATTTACAAGAAAGTCCATGGCAAGGTATGGGGATGAAGAAGAGATAGATATACAGTTTATTAACGAGGATGGAGATGTTGAGACGGCCACCATTATGGCTCGTGTATACATAGAAGAGGATCCTGCTGACAACTATTCCCTATATACCTTAGGAGAAATAGAAGTAAACCCTAAATTATTGCAGGACAAATCCTATCTCCCTCTATCTAAAAGTGATGGTAGTGGAGCATATGACATTAAAACAGCACAGGAACTTCTTTCAAAATGGCAAGAACCATTTGCCACATTATCACCAAACACATTGACAAGAAATAATGTCAACGATTATTACATATCATTTATGGCGGGAATAGCTAACAGGGGAGAGCAAGTCAATACTATAAGCCAGAATCAGATGTCTATGGTAAATAGTATCGATAATAAGAGGTCAGAAGTTACTGGAGTATCTTCTGATGAGGAACTTACCAATTTAATAAAATTCCAACATTCTTATAATGCGGCTGCTAGATATATTAACGTAGTAAGTGAGATGTTAGAACATATAATTATGAACTTATAGGGCTAATAACCGTAGACTTTTACCGAATATTGCTTATATCGGTATTATTGGAGGTAGACATGGGATCAACATTTTTTGGATTAAATATTGGACAGACTGGCCTTTATGCCTATAAAGCTGCCCTTGATACGACTGCCCATAATATAACTAATATAGAAACGCCAGGGTATAGTAGACAGGTTATGGGCCAACAAGCCGGAAGAGCACTTAAGCTTAACAGTACATATGGTATGGCGGGAACTGGTGTCAGTGTCACTGGAGTGGATCAATTAAGGGATGAATATTATGATTTAAAATTCAGGAAGAATAATACCATTCTAGGTGAATATGCTACCAAATCTCACTATATGACCGAGATAGAAAATTATTTTAATGAAGTTTCTTTAGAAGGGTTTACAACTGCATTTGACTCTATGTATAACAGTCTTCAAGAGCTGGCAAATAACCCTGCCAGCTTAACAGTCCGTAGTCAGGTAATAAACTATGGAAAGAGTCTTACTGATTATTTTAATTCTTTATCAGAGAATTTAAAAAACATACAGGAAGAATGTAATTTTGAAATAAGAAATATGGTTGATAAAGTTAATTCCAG
>JAAYNY010000059.1 GCA_012520635.1 Clostridiales bacterium
ATATGTCAGGTGCATTACCTGCTGCAAGTAAATTATTAATCTGCTCAACTTCTGTCCATCTAGGTACAGGCACGAATTCAACCTCTACATTATGATCACGAAGCATTCCTTCTTTAATATAATCCGTGTAAAAGTTATCCTCAGGTTTTGAACCACCATCGTTACCACGATCATAAATTTCTACAGTAATCTTTCTTGTTTCAGTGAATTTACCGTCAATAAAACCCTCAATTGCTCCACCAGTCTTATCATCTACCTTAGAACCATTATCTGTAGATTTGTCATTCTGACCTACCTTAGAGTCAGTACCTAGTGATTTTTTGTCATCATCTTTACCACAAGCAGCTAAACTTAAAACCAAGATGCAACAAATCATCATAACAGAAATAACTTTTTTCATAACCTTCCTCCTTCTTAATACCTCTAATTTAATTAGCTAAGCTTTATGTAAAAATATTGGGTTCAAATTTTAGCATACCTATTTCTTACTCCTTAATTGCTCCTAAGGTTGCTCCAGCGATAAAATATCTTTGTAGCCAAGGATAAACCAGCAAAATAGGTATTGTAGCAAACATAACCGTTGCTGCTTTTAAGGTCTCAGATAGACCAGGACTTGAGAAGCCTTCTTTTGTAGCAACTTCAACACTTGTGAAATTGTTAAGTATGTTATATAGCAATAGTTGAATGGGATGCCACTTCCTTTCATTCATATACATTAATGCATCAGAAAAACCATTCCAACGTCCCACTGCATAGAACAATGCCAGTGTTGCCATAACAGGTTTTGATAATGGTAAATACACTTTAATTAGTATTTTAAAATATGAAGCCCCATCTATCTCTGCCGATTCACGAAGACTGTCTGGAATACCATAGAAAAAGCTTCGCATAATTATCATATTAAATACACTTAAAACACCAGGAAGAATAAGAACTATTGGCCTATCCAACATACTCAATTCCTTAAGTAACAAGTAATTTGGTATTGTTCCCGCATTAAAATACATTGTAAATATAATGATAGTATTGATAATCTTTCTACCCTTTAACTCCTTAAATATAAGTGGATATGCACATATTGTTGTCATGAAAAGTGATGCTATAGTACATATAATTGTTAATATTGCCGTCCAAATCAATGACCTTACGTATTTTGGATCACCTAAGACAGTCTCATATGCATCTAAATTCCAGCCCTTAGGCCATAGCATAACCTCATTTTTTATTAATGCTTCAGAAGAACTAAGGGATCTTGCCAATACATTAAGAATTGGCAACAAACAAAGTAAAATTAATATTATACAGATGCATACAATTATCCAGTCACCAATTCTTGAGTTTTTTGATTTAATCATTTTGTCCCTCCTTTTGTAATTTCCATCTACCTAACACCTTGTTCACCAAACTTCTTAGCTATTTTATCAGCTGATATCAAGAAGATAAGGCCAACAACCGACTGGAACAGCCCAACTGCCGTAGTAAGAGAGAACTGTAATCCTCGAATACCATATTTGTAGACAAAGGTAGATATTACATTGGATACATTGTTCACCAAGTTATTGCTCAAAGCAAATGGTCTATCAAATTCACTTCCTAAAATTCGACCAAGACTTAAGATAAGTAAAACAACTATAGTCGAACGTAAACCTGGTAATGTGATATGGAACATTTTCCTAAACCGTCCTGCACCGTCAACGGAAGCCGCCTCATATAGTTCAGGATTAATACTTGTTATAGCTGCTAGATATATGATCGTATTCCACCCAGCACTTTGCCAAACTCCTAAGAAAACATATGTCCAAACCCAATATACAGCGTCATTTAAGAATGGTATTGATTCCATCCCTAAGTTATTAAGAAAAATATTGACTAAACCTGTGCTTGGAGTAAAAAGTTGCTTTGCCAAACCAGATATTATAATCCAAGAAAGAAAATGTGGCATATAAATAATAGTTTGAGTTAATTTCTTAAACTTTTTAAAACGTAGTTCATTTAGTAATATTGCTAAAATAATTGGAGCTGGAAATCCAACTACTAAATCAAGCAAATTTAAAACAAATGTATTACGCACCGCATATAGAAAATCACGATTGGAGAAGGCCTGAATAAAATACTCAAAGCCATTATTATCTGCCCATGCCATCTCCCAAGGTTTTTGCAAAAGATTATACTTTTTAAAAGCAATTTGAATATAGTTCATCGGTATATATTTGAACACAATAAAATAAATCATTGGAATCAAAAGCATTAGATAAAGTGACCAGTAACGCTTCATATAAATTAGAAACTTTCCACCTTTTATTCTTGGAGTCATTCCCTGTTTTGTTTCCATGGCTGCACCTCTTTCTTCGATTCTATATGTATAAAACATTTTTTCCTTACTAAACTTTTTGGTAATTTATAGAATGCATTGACACTATGAATTATATCAGTAAAACATCTAAAAAAACATGGATAAACCATAGATGTTTTGTGCAAATTATGGATTGTTTAAACTTCTTTTCTCCAATATATAAGCATAATAATCAAACATAGCTTACAAGCATTGACTTAGAATGTAAAATCTAATAACATTTGTGTGTACACCATAATTTACCACTTATTATCTAACATTTTACATAAGCTTTAATTCAAGGAAGAGGGATATGTTTGAATAGTGAAATATTAAATAGTATTGTTTTAACTGTAGATTACTTTAGCCATAGAATATGTACACCTTCTTGGTCTATAGAGCAGGGTATCACTGATTTTGTTGATATAACCTATGTAATTAATGGACATGCCGAATATATTATTAACGGCAAGAAGCATCTTGTATCTTCCGGGGACTTGATTACAATACCAGCAGGAAGCTACCGTTCTGCAGTAAGTTGTCCAGATTCACTTATGGAGTGCTATTGTATAAATGGAGCTTTACGCAATATTGATGGCGAGGATATCACTTTACCATTTCCATTAATCCATAACATAGGTATGCAAAAAGATATTATAGATTTGTATAGCGAGATAAAATTAACCTGGCAACTTCGCTCTCCAGGTTACTTATTAAAAGTACGATCCATTTATATGATGATTTTATATCATTATTTTTATATTATTAATAATCATAATGAAGCAAGCCAACTGGATAAACGTATACAAAAAACACTTCATTACATATCAAATCATTATAACGAAGCTTTGACTGTTCAATTGATGGCTAATATGGTTAATTTAAGTGATATGTATTTTGGCTGGTTATTTAAAAGAGAGACTGGCATGACTTTCCACAGCTTTCTAACTTCAATTCGTATGAACCGTGCCAAGGAACTTCTGTCTAGCGGTGAATATAAGGTAAATGAAGTTGGATATCTATGTGGTTTTTCAGATGTTTTTTATTTTAGTAGGGTTTTTAAAGAATATTATGGATATGCCCCATCCAATGTCTTAGAAGTGTAGGAAACAAATCAAAAAAGAAGACAGGGGAAACGTCCCCCTGTCTTCCCCTGTCTTAAGTTTATACCATCTTATCAAACATATCCTTCATTGCAGGATATAATTCTTTAAATACTTCATATTTCTTATTGTAAAGCTCTACAATTTCTGGGTCTTGATCGGTAGTCTCTATTACCTTAATGAGCTTTTCTGTAGCTTCTTCAACACTTGAGTATTTGCCACAGCCTACTGCTGCTAGAATGGCTGCACCAAATGCAGGCCCTTCTTCAGAGTTAATCTTATCTACTTTAACATTAAGTACATTGGCTACTATCTGGCACCATAAAGGACTCTTTGCTCCACCACCATTAATTCTGGTTCTTTCTATCTTAACACCTAAGGATTTAGCAATCTCATATGAATCACGAAGGGCAAATGCTACTCCTTCTAAGACAGCTTGAGTCATATCAGCACGGCTGGTGTCCATTGTAATTCCTGTAAATGTTCCTCTTGCATTGGGGTTGTTATGTGGTGTTCTTTCTCCCATTAGATAAGGAAGGAAGAATACATTATTCTCACCAAGCTTAGTGATATCCTTCTGCTCCTTGCCATAATCCTTAGTTCCTATGATATCATCCATCCACCACTTATTACAAGCAGCCGCAGAAAGCATAACTCCCATAAAATGATATCTTCCATCTGCATGACAAAAAGCATGAAGTGCATTATTATCATCTACTGCAAATTCCTGTGAGGATATAAATACTACTCCAGATGTTCCTAATGATATATTACAATTTCCCGCTCCAACAGTTCCAGTACCTACTGCTGCAACAGCTTGATCTCCACCACCTGCTATTACTCTAACACTAGTAGGAAGTCCTAATTCATCTGCCGCCTTCTGACTTAAGTTGCCAACAACCTCATAGGACTCGTGAACCTTAGCCATCTGTTCTTCTTTTAGTCCACATATTTCAAGCATTTCCTTGGACCATCTTTTATTCTTCACATCAAATAAAAGCATTCCTGATGCGTCTGATACATCTGTACAATGTACCCCTGAAAGCATATATGCAATATAATCTTTGGGGAGCATGACTTTTTTGATCTTAGCAAAGTTCTCAGGCTCATGCTTTCTTACCCA